>NZ_JADPAA010000005.1:0-141655 GCF_015669365.1 Clostridium sp. 1001283B150210_160208_E6
GGTAAGGGAATAACTTTAGCTGAAGGAAATGATGTAGCAATAATAGCAACAGGAATAATGGTTGAAGCTGCATTAGAGGCGAAGGAAGAATTAGCTAAAGAGGGAATAAATGCAAGAGTTATTAACATACATACTATTAAGCCAATAGATGAAGAATTAATAATAAAAGCTGCAAAGGAAACTGGAGTTATAGTAACAGCTGAAGAGCATAGCGTAATAGGTGGCTTAGGATCAGCAGTAGCAGAAGTTGTTTCAGAAAATTGTCCAGTACCTGTTTTAAGAGTTGGTGTTAAGGATACATTTGGGGAAAGTGGAAAACCAAATGAATTATTAGAAAAGTACGGATTAACTTCAAATGATATAGTTAATAAAGTAAAAAAAGCTTTGGAATTAAAAAAATAGATTAGTATATAATAAAAAGAACACTGGAAGGTGTTCTTTTTGTTATATAGGGATATTATTAATCTGTCAGAGGAATTATAATTATATTAGTAATTATAGTTGGAGGAGAATAATATGAGTAAAAAATTACTTAGGGAGTACGGTTTAATAACATTAGGAATAATACTTGTAGCTATTTCTGTAGAATACTTTTTTGCGCCTAATAATCTTGCAGCTGGTGGTGTGACCGGTTTAGCAATAGTAGTCAACAACTATATACCAGTAATAAGTGTGGGAACTATAACTTTGATAGTAAATGTAGTTCTCTTTGCTGTAGCATTTATGGTTATAGGCGGGAATTTTGGTGGCAAAACCATATATGCAAGCTTAGGACTATCAGTAATTATGTGGATAATAGAAGAATATTTTTCACCATATGCAATAACACAGGATTTAATTATTGCAACTATATTCGGAACTATTATATCTGCTTTTGGTATGGCAATAGTTTTTAACAATAATTCTTCCACAGGAGGAACAGATATATTAGCAAAAATATTAAATAAATTTTTCCATTTAAATATAGGCACTAGCTTGTTAATAGTAGATATATTAATAACTTTTGGCGCTGCAGTAACTTTTGGCTTAGATATAGGGTTTTACTCTATGCTTAGTGTTATAATCCTTGGGATAGCAGTAGATAATTTTATAGATGGATTTAATGCCAGTAAAGAAGTTATGATAATGAGTGATAAAGTAGAGGAAATTAGCAAATTTATATTGGAAGAGCTATATAGAGGATGTACTTATTTAAAGGGTGAGGGGGCTTATACTGGCCAAGAACTTAAGGTTATATATTCTGTATTATCAAGATCAGATTTTATAAAGTTAAAGATGTTTATTAAGGACATAGATCCTAAAGCGTTTATAACAGTTAGGGCATCTCATGAAGTTTTAGGAGAAGGATTCAAGGATATGGAAGAAATTTAATGACAAATAAAATCATATTTCTATTTTATTAATGTAAAAAAAAATATATAATAAAGGAATATAGGGGAATAATGTATCCTACCATAGGTATATGCTATAATAGCATTGTAAGATGGACAGGTATTTTAACGAAAAATATCTTAATATACTAAGGAGTGTTAGAATGATTGAATTTAAGAATGTTTCAAAACTTTATAATAATAATGTAAAAGCTCTTTCAGATGTTAGCATAAATATTGAATCAGGGGAATTTGTTTTCTTGGTTGGACCATCTGGAGCTGGTAAATCAACTTTTATAAAAATGATATTAAAAGAAATTGAACCTACATCAGGAAAGGTAGTGGTTAATAATACAGATCTTTCAAAGTTAGCAAGAAATGATATACCATACTTTAGAAGAAAGATAGGAATGGTATTCCAAGACTTTAGATTAATTCCCAATCTAAATGTATATGAGAATGTAGCCTTTGCTATGAAAGTTGTTGAAGCCACACCAAAAGAAATTAGAAGAAGAGTACCAATGGTATTATCTCTTGTAGGGCTTTCTCATAAGTATAAGATGTTCCCAAATGAACTTTCAGGAGGAGAACAACAAAGAGTTTCATTAGCAAGAGCTATAGTAAATAATCCATCATTATTAATTGCAGATGAACCTACTGGAAACCTTGATCCAGAAACTGCAAAGGAAATAATGGACTTATTAGATGATATAAATAAGGCTGGAACTACAATATTAATGGCTACTCACGCTAAGGATATAGTTGATACTATGAAAAAGAGAGTTATTGCTATTGAAGGTGGAGAAATAGCAAGAGATGAAAAGAGAGGTATGTACGAAGATGAAAATTAATACAGTTAACTATTTTATTAGTGATGCATTTAAAAGTTTAAGAAGAAATAAAACTATAAGTCTTGCTTCAGTTATTACTGTCTTAATTACTTTCTCAGTATTAGGAATTTTTACTTTAGTAGCCCAAAATGCTAATTTGGCAATAGGTGGAGTAGAGTCGAAGATAGAGTTAAAAGTTTACTTATTAGATGATGTAAAGTTGATTGACCAAAGAGAAATAGAAGTAAAGTTAAGAGAACAAGATGGCGTTAAAGAAATAGAATATGAGTCAAGAGAACAAGCTTTAAAAAATTTCGAAGATATGATGAAAGATACCCCAGGTTTATTAGAAGGATATACACTAAAAAATAACCCATTACCAGCTTCTTATATAGTAAGACTTACAGACCCTAGTTATGCAGAAGCTATAAGTGAAGCAGTTCAGGATCTTCCAGGTGTTGAGAGTATAGGAAATCAACAAGATGTTATAAATCAAATACATGGTATTGTTAAGGTGGTAAGAGTTGTTGGTATAGTATTATTTATAATTTTGATAGGAGTATCAATATTCTTAATTATGAATACTACAAAGTTAACAGTTTATTCAAGAAGAAGAGAAGTTGGAATAATGAAATTTGTAGGTGCTACAGACTGGTTTATAAGATGGCCATTTATAATTGAAGGAATGGTTATTGGATTATTAGGTGCAATATTCTCTGTAATAGGAGTATACTTTATATATAGATTTGGTGTTGGTATCATTGCAAATAATATACTTATGGTTAGTTTAATTAATCCTACATATGTGTTAACAATGTTATCATGGCAGTTTGCTTTAGGAGGAATTGCTGTCGGTGGAGTTGCAAGTTACATAGCGCTAAGGAAATTCTTGGTAGTATAAATATAAATATTAAGAATAAAATATTTACTATGGGAAAAGGTATTTTGGAATTGAAAGGAAGTTGTTTAGATGTACCAGTCTAGTAAAAATAATAAAATGAAAAAAATTATAAAACCATTGGCGATTATATTATCAATATTAGTAGCATTTTTTGTGGGAAATTATATTACTAGATATGGAATAGTCATAGGCAAAGATAGTGATAAGTATGGAACTTTATTAAAATATGCAGATGATGTAGAACAATTTAAAGGCTTATATGAAGTAAAAGAAGATTTAGAGAAACTGTATGTTGGAGATATAGATCAAGAAAAGCTAGTTGATGGAGCTATTAAGGGAATGACAAGTTCCCTTAATGATCCATATACAGTGTTTATGAATAAAGAAGAGTATGATAGGTTTATGCAATCCAATTCAGGAGAGTTTAAAGGGATTGGAGTATATGTAAAGCTTGAGGATGACAAAGTGGTTGTTGATTCAACTATTTCTGGAGGCCCTGCTGAAAAAGTAGGAATTAAAGGTGGAGATGTAATTCTTAAAGTTGATGGTGAAGAGGTTGGAAATGACCAAAGTAAAGCCGTTGCACTAATAACAGGAGCTGAAAATTCTCAAGTAAATATTATAGTAGGAAGAAAAGATACAGAGTTAGAGTTTAATGTAACTAGGGAAACTATAAAGACTGTTTCTGTAAAAAACGAAATGTTAGGAAATAATATAGGATATATTAATCTTTCTACTTTCAATAAAGATGTTTCAGTTGATTTTGTTAATGCTTTAGAAGAACTTAAAGGAAAAGGAATGAAAGGGTTAATATTAGATCTTAGAGGAAACGGTGGAGGATACTTAGTAGAAGCAATAAATATTGCATCACAATTTGTTCCTAAGGATGAAGTTATTACTTATAGAATTGATAAATACGGAAGTAAAGAAATAAGTAAATCTGAGGGAGGGGTTGCACTAGGATTGCCTCTTGTAATATTAACAGACGGAGGTACAGCAAGTGCATCTGAAGTTGTTACAGGTGCTTTAAAGGACTATAATGCAGCTGTAACTGTTGGAACCACTACATTTGGAAAAGGAGTAGTTCAACTTCCTTTTGAGCTTAAAAGTGGCATAGGTGGATTAAAAGTAACTGTTTCTAAATATTACACTCCAAAGGGAGAAGATATAAATAAAAAAGGAATTATACCTGATTATGAAGTTAAGTTAACTGAAGAAGATGTTAATAAAGAATATAATAAAGATACGGATCCTCAATTACAAAAGGGCATTGAAGTAATAAAAGACATGATAAATTAGGAGGAGCAAAACTTATGAATCTAATTATGTATACATTAAGATCGGTGGCATATGTTATAGTTGAGCCCTCATTAATGTTAATATTAATTCTTTTAGGTGTAATGTTTTATATGAAGAATAAGAAAGTAACTGCTATGCAGCAGATGATTATAGGAGATAAAGTAAACTCTGCTTTAGAGCTTACTTTATCTCAAATAGTTTTGGGAATTTTGGCGGGTGTCATAGCTAGTTTAATATTAAGTCATTTAGGAATTGTTTTTAAAGAGAATTCTGGAATAGAACTTTTATTTATGATTTCTATATTGTTAATGTTTATAAAACCAAGATTTGTATGTTTTTCTTACTCTGCATCTATTCTTGGATTAGTAAGTTTAATTTTTACTTATTTTAATATAATAACTACTGATGGAACAGAAATATTAAGAATAGATATAATGTCATTAATAGCTTTTGTTGGAGTTCTTCATATAGTAGAGTCTATTTTAGTAATGCTAGATGGAGAAAAAGGTGCCATTCCTGTTTTTTCGAATAAAGGAGGCAGGATTTCAGGTGGATATGCTTTAAATAGATATTGGGTATTACCTGTAGCTATATTTATTGCATATGCAGCTACATCTATGGGATCAACAGCAGGAACAGAAAGTATATCCACACCAAGTTGGTGGCCCGTACTTAGGACAAATGACATATTAAATGTTATAAATACAATGATATTAGGATTAATTCCGTTTTTTGGAGTTTTAGGGTATTCTTCTGTTACCTTTACGCAGAAGAAAAAAAAGAAAGCTCTTTCCTCTGGAATTGCTATATTAATATATGGAATAATTCTAACACTTGTATCTCAGTTGGCTAGGTTTGGATTAGTTGGAGAAGTTGTAGTGTTAATTTTTGCTCCTTTAGCTCATGAAGGAATGCTAATGTTACAAAAGAAAATGGAAGAAAAAAGAGAAGCTATATTTGTTAGTGATGAAGATGGTATATCTGTATTAGAAGTAGTTCCTTATTCCATAGCCTATGAGGCTGGTATACGAGTTGGAGATAAAATTGTATCTCTTAATGACCAGAGTATAGATGATGTAACGGAAATATATAAGATGGTCAGAAATAGTATATATGATATAAATGTAAAAATTTTAGATATGGATGGCAATGGAAAAGAAATTACATTAAAACCACAAAGAAATAAAAACTTAGGTGCTGTTTTAGTACCTAAAGTAGTGCAAAGTGATAAAGTAGTGGCTTTTGAGGATAAGAAATTCTCTGAAGTATTAGAGAAAATAAAAGAAAAGAGAAAGGATATAAAGTGATATAAATTCATTTTATATCCTTTTTTAACGTCTAGGAAAGTATAAAGTTTTAATTAGCTATAAATCAAAGTGGGTATTACAATTTCATATTAAAAAATATAAAGTCAAGGATAATAATTTTATAATTTCCTTGCCTTAAGCAGGAGGGGAATAGATATTTATTTTTCTGTGACTTGGAGCTTGTGACGGAACAAGCAAAATAAATATCTATTCCACTTTTTTTGAATAAAAAGAACTTTAATTACTCATATTATTGACTATAATATACAAAAAAAGTAAAATAGTAATACGAATATAAGTTCGAGATAGGAGATTAATGATGAATAGTTTTAAAATACATTCGAAATTTAAACCAACCGGTGACCAACCTCAAGCAATAGACACATTAGTAGAATCATTAAAAGAAAATCATAGAGGGCAAACATTATTAGGGGTAACAGGATCGGGTAAAACTTTTACTATGGCAAATATTATTGAAAGACTTCAAAGACCTACAATAATACTGGCTCATAATAAGACTTTGGCTGCTCAACTATGTTCAGAATTTAAAGAATTCTTTCCTGATAACATAGTTGAATATTTTGTATCATATTATGATTACTATCAACCAGAAGCTTATGTTCCTCAAACAGATACATTTATAGAGAAAGATGCGTCAATTAATGATGAAATAGATAAGTTAAGGCATTCTGCCACATCTGCTTTATTTGAGAGAAGAGATGTAATTATAGTTGCCTCAGTATCCTGTATTTATGGACTTGGTAATCCTGATGAATACAAGAAACTAACTGTAAGTTTAAGAACAGGAATGGAAAAAGATAGGGATGAAATAGTAAGAAGATTAATAGATATACAGTATGAAAGAAATGATATAGATTTTAAGAGAGGAACATTTAGAGTTAGAGGGGATTCTTTAGATATAATTCCAGCTTCCTCTTCTAATAAAGGAATAAGAGTAGAATTTTTTGGTGAAGAAATTGATAGAATACGTGAATTTGATGTTCTCACAGGAAATATACTTGGTGATAGGGATCATGTTGCTATATTCCCTGCATCACACTTTGCTACTTCACAGGAAACATTAGAAAAAGCAATTAGTAGAATAGAGGATGAGCTTGAAGAAAGATTAAGAGAATTGAATGCTCAAGATAAATTATTGGAAGCACAAAGATTAAGACAAAGAACAAATTTTGATATAGAAATGATGAGGGAAATGGGGTATTGTAGTGGAATAGAAAATTATTCGAGAATCTTAGATTCAAGGGATCCTGGTACTCCACCTAAAACATTACTAGATTATTTCCCAGATGACTATCTAATGTTTATTGATGAAAGTCATGTAACTTTACCTCAAGTAAGAGCAATGTATGCGGGAGATAGATCTAGAAAAAATACATTAGTGGATTATGGATTTAGATTACCTTGTGCATATGATAATAGACCTCTTCAATTTCCGGAATTTGAAAAGAAAATAAATCAAGTTGTTTATGTAAGTGCCACACCAAGCCAATATGAATTAGATAATTCATCAGTTATAGCAGAACAAATAATTAGACCAACAGGATTAATAGATCCTGAAATAATTATAAGGCCAATAAAAGGTCAGATTGATGATTTGTATGGAGAAATTAAGAAGACTACAGAAAAGGGATTTAGAACTTTAATAACTACTTTAACTAAGAGGATGGCAGAAGATTTAACTAAGTATCTAACAGAATTAGGCGTAAAAACAACATACATGCATTCTGATATTGAAACAATAGAAAGAATGAAAATAATAAGAGAACTAAGGTTAGGTGAATATGATGTTTTAGTAGGTATAAATCTTTTAAGAGAAGGGTTAGATATTCCAGAAGTAGCATTAGTAGCTATCTTAGATGCTGACAAAGAAGGGTTTTTAAGATCTGAAACATCATTGATACAAACAATAGGAAGAGCAGCTAGAAATTCTGAAAGTAAGGTAATAATGTATGCAGATAATATTACTAGATCTATGGATAGAGCTATAAAGGAAACTAATAGAAGAAGAGAAATACAAGAACAGTATAATGAGGAACATGGAATAACGCCAAAGACAATATTAAAGGAAGTAAGAGATGTAATAGAGGCTACAAAAGTTGCAGAAGAAACAGTTGAATATAAAGCAGAAGAAAAAATGAGTAAAAAAGAAAAAGAAAAGCTTATTAAAAAGTATACAGAAGAGATGATGGATGCAGCTAAGAGCTTACAATTTGAAAGAGCTGCTCAATTAAGGGATATGATAGAGAAATTAAAAAAATAGTAATGTGGTAAAGGGGATAAGGGGATTTTGAAAAGGAAAAATGAAATTATAGGTTTTTCTATTATTGTAGCATTAATAATTTCTATAATAGGGGTATTTGCTACAATAGGAGTTAAGTTGATAAAGGATAGTAACATATCATCACCTGATTTTAGTGGAATATTAAGTTGGTTCTCTAAAGAAGAGGAAGATGTATATGTGGAGGTTGAAGAGATAACCTTAAAGTATGAGGATGTTAAATATTATCCATACCAGGCAGAGAATAAAAAGTGGGGCTATGTAGATGAAAATATGAATGTAGTTATAGAACCTAAATTTGAAAATGCTACAGCTTTCAGTGAAGGTATAGGCTTAGTAGAAGAGGATAATAAATATAGGTATATTTCAAAAGATGGAGATTACATATTTGATAATGCTTATTACTATGCTACACCGTTTTGTGGTGGAGCAGCTATAGTTGAAGAAGATGATAAAGACATTTTAATTGATTATGATGGAAGAAAGTTATGTGAAATAGATGAAGATATATATGTCTATGAGTTTGTTGATGGAATAGCTGCTTTTGAGAAGAATGGTAAGTATGGATATATGGATACTAGAGGAAATATATTGGTGAAAGCAAAATATGAATATTGTGAAAACTTTATAAATGGCGTAGCAATTGTTAAAGACAGTGATAACTACTATCTTATAGGGAGAAATGGTAAAAAAATAATTAATAGTGGATTTGAGTATATAAGCTCTTATGATAATAAATACTTCTTGTGTAGTGATGAGAAAAATTCTTATTTGATTGATAGTACAGGTGAAAATGTAGACTTACCTATTGATGTAATTGATATTATGAGAATTCAGAAGGATGGAGTAATATTCCGTAGTGGAAATAATAAATGTGGCTTTATGGATTATGAAGGAAATTTAATTTTTGAAGCAGAAGTTGATTTTATTAATGAGGTTATCAATGGAATAGGTTATGGGGAGATATATAATGGAAGTAAGTATGAAATAGTCTGTATTGATAATAAAGGAAATATAATATCTAATTATACTGAATTAGGATATACCAATGTAAATGAGTGGCATGGAGAAATAAATGTATTAAGTATCAATGAACATGAATATTTAGTAGATAAGATGGGGAATAAAATTGAAGATTTAAATGGAGTAACAGTTCAGTTTTATGGGAATTTTATAATACTGTCTAAAAGTGATAATACCAATACGAAAGTATATTCACAAAGTGGAAAGTTATTATTGGAATTAAATGATAGATATTATATTAATAATACAGATTTATATACTATTAATTATGAAGAAAATGTATTAATATTGAGAAACGATAAAGATGAGAATGTTACTATAAATATACAGGGTAAAATTGCAAAGTAGCATTAATGCCATGACAGATGTCATGGCATTTTTTTTATGTATAAATAGCTTAGAGAAATGATTTTATTATGTTTTTTTCATATTCTTCTCAATAATTGACAAGAATAAATATAAAGTTTAAAATACAATAATAGGAACTTATGTTCGAAGATTGATTAAGTTTAATATGGATAAAATATAGATATAAAATGAAGAGGGGACAAGAGTATGATAGATAAAATAGTCATTAAGGGAGCTAGAGTACATAATCTAAAAAATGTTGATTTAGAAATTCCAAGAGATAAGCTAGTTGTATTTACAGGATTATCAGGTTCTGGGAAATCATCTTTGGCTTTTGATACTTTATATGCAGAGGGGCAAAGAAGATATGTAGAGTCACTATCTGCTTATGCAAGACAATTCTTAGGTCAGATGAATAAGCCTGATGTTGATTATATTGAAGGATTATCTCCAGCTATATCAATAGATCAAAAGACTACAAGTAAGAATCCTAGATCAACAGTTGGTACAATAACAGAAATATATGATTACCTAAGGTTATTATATGCAAGAGTTGGGACACCATATTGTCCAAAGTGCGGTAAAGAGATAAGTCAACAATCTGTTGATCAAATTGTTGATAAGGTAATGTCTCTTGGGGATAGAACTAAGATTTTAATATTATCTCCACTTATAAGAGGTAGAAAAGGAAACCATGAAAAAGTAATAGAAACAATAAAGAAAAATGGTTTTGTCAGAGCAAGAATAGATGGAGAAATATACGATTTATCAGAAGATGAAATAAAGTTAGAGAAGAATGTAAAGCATAATATAGAAGCAGTAGTGGATAGAATAATTATAAAGGATGGAATAGAAGGTAGGCTTACAGATTCTTTAGAAACAGCCTTAAAGCTAGGAGAAGGATTAGCACTTGTAAGTGTTATAGGAGATAATGATATATTATTTAGTGAAAAATTTGCTTGTCCTGATTGTGGGATAAGTATAGATGAACTAGCCCCTAGACTATTTTCTTTTAATTCACCATTTGGTAAATGTGATTATTGTGATGGATTAGGAACTCTATATGAAATAGATCCTGACTTAGTAATACCAGATAAAAGTTTAAGTCTTATGGAGGGAGCAATTTCAAGTTGGGGAGTTGGAAGATTAAAAGATGATTCATGGACTTATGCAATACTTCAAGCTTTAAGTAAGGAATATGATTTTTCACTTAATACTCCAATAAAAGATTTACCTAAGGAAATAGTAGATGTAATTCTTTATGGTACTAAGGGGAAGAAACTTAATGTTACTTATACAAAGGAAGGGGTTACTGCTGAATATAATTATTCATATCCAGGAGAAATCAATAACTTAACTAAGAGATATAGTGAAACAAGTTCAGATATGATGAAAAATGAAATAGAACAATATATGAGTGACAATCATTGCCCAAAGTGTAGTGGAGCAAGATTGAAGAGAGAAGCTTTATCCGTTAAGATTGGTGGGAAAAATATTTATGAATTTACAAGTATGCCAATTAGAGAAGAATTAGAGTTTTTAGATGGCATAGAATTCTCAGAGAAAAATAGAATCATTAGTGAGCAAATATTAAAGGAAATAAGAAGTAGATTAAATTTCCTAATAGATGTAGGATTAGATTATTTAAATTTATCAAGAAATTCAGGGACCTTATCAGGAGGAGAATCACAAAGAATTAGACTAGCAACACAAATAGGGTCATCTTTAATGGGGGTTCTTTATATTTTAGATGAACCAAGTATAGGACTTCATCAAAGAGATAATGATAAATTAATAGCTACATTGAAAAACTTAAGGGATGTAGGTAATACTGTTATAGTTGTAGAACATGATGAAGATACAATGAGAGAAGCAGATTACATTGTAGATATTGGACCAAGAGCTGGTGAACATGGTGGAGAAATTGTTGCAACTGGAACATTTGATGAGATAGTAAATAATGAAAAATCAATTACTGGTCAATATTTGAGTGGGAAGAAAAAGATAGATGTTCCTAAGGTAAGAAGAAAAGGAAATGGCAATAAGATTACAATTAAGGGAGCAAAAGAAAATAATCTGAAAAATATAAATGTTTCAATACCTTTAGGAACTTTAACAATGATTACAGGGGTTTCTGGATCAGGGAAGAGCACATTGGTTAATGAAATCTTATATAAAGGATTAAATAAGATTATAAACAGAAGTAAAAATCCAGTAGGCTCACATAAGGAAATTATGGGATATGAAAATATTGATAAAATTATTGATATAGACCAAAGCCCTATAGGAAGGACTCCAAGGTCAAACCCTGCTACATATACAGGAACTTTTGATATAATAAGAGAATTGTTTGCTAATACGACTGAAGCAAAAATGAGAGGGTATAAGCCTGGTAGATTTTCTTTCAATGTAAAAGGGGGAAGATGTGAAGCTTGTTCAGGTGACGGAATAATAAAAATAGAAATGCAATTCTTATCAGATGTATATGTTCCTTGTGAAGTATGTAAAGGTAAGAGGTATAATAGAGAAACTTTAGAAGTAAAATATAAAGGTAAGAATATTGATGATATATTAAATATGACAGTAGAAGAAGGATTAGAGTTTTTTGAAAATTTACCAAGGATAAAGAATAAGTTACAAACATTATATGATGTAGGACTAGGGTATGTAAGATTGGGTCAACCATCTACCCAATTATCTGGAGGAGAAGCACAAAGAATAAAGTTAGCATATGAGTTATCTAAAAGAAGTACAGGAAAAACATTATATATACTAGATGAACCTACAACAGGTTTACATATAGATGATGTAAGCCGATTAGTTGAAATATTACAAAGATTAGTAGATGCAGGCAATACAGTTGTGGTTATAGAACATAATTTAGATATGATTAAGTGTGCAGATTATATTATTGATTTAGGACCAGAGGGTGGAGATAAGGGAGGTACTTTAATTGTTCAAGGTACTCCAGAAAAGGTTGCTAAGTGTGAAGAATCCTATACAGGTAAATATCTAAAGAGGATGATATAAATCTTAAATTATTCTTAGTTAAGTATAAATATTATGGTTTTATATAACTTTTGTTGTATAATCTACTTATATATGAAAAGTTTTCGAGGTGAAGTTATGAATTTTACGAAATTATCTGCCATAGTATTTGGAATCTTTTTTATAATTTTATTATATTCTTTAATATACTCAGCCTTAAAGATAATGTATAAAGATGTTAAAGGTGGCGGAAGAAAAAGGCCTTCAGAATCTAGGAAAAATCATGGATTGGAAGTAATAGAAATTAGTGAAGAAGGAAACTTAAAGAAGGGTTCAGTAATTCCAGTTAAAGGTATTATAACTATAGGGAGAAAAGAGGATAATTCTATTATATTGCAAGATTTACATGTATCAGGTAATCATGCAAAGCTAATTGTTAAGAATAATGTATTGTTAATTGAAGATTTAAATAGTACAAATGGAACTTTTGTTAATGATAAGAAAATTAATGGAAGGGTCAAGTTATTTAGCAAGGATATAGTTACAATAGGAACAACTAAGCTTAAGGTATTAGGTTAACTGGAAGAGTTAGAGGTGATTATATGAAAATGCGAAAGGATGAAAGAAAGTTACTTATACTTACTTACATTTTATGTATAGGCCTTTTTAGTAATTTAGCTATATTATCTGATCCTATAGATAAAAAAGCGCTTATAATTGGTGGAGCATTGTGTTTAGTTATAGGATACTCACATTTTGTTATAAGAAGATTTTATCCAGATGGAGATAAATTTTTATTAATTTTTGCAGGAATTTTATCTGTAATTGGAATAGCCATGTTATATAGACTAGAAACATCATTAGCTATAAAACAAATAGTTTGGTTTATAGTAGGTATTATTGTATATATTTTGACAGTTGTAATTGTACCTAATATTAGGAGCTTTGCAAAATATAAAAATATATACTTAGTAGCAACTCTTATTTTTGCACCTATGGCCTTATTATTGGGAACAGAATTAAATGGAGCAAAGAACTGGGTATACTTGGGGGGATTTGGGTTTCAGCCTTCAGAATTTGGGAAGATATTCTTAGTAATATATCTGGCATCAGTTTTAAAGGATTTTGATAATACGAAAAAGGGATTTGAACATATTAAGCAGCTTATTCAGCCTGCTATAGTAGTAATGATTTTCTTAGGATGTTTAGTTTTACAAAGAGACTTAGGGTCAGCCTTAATATTCTTTGGAATATCAGTATCAGTATTGTATATTGCTACATCAAAGAAAAAGTATGCTTTTACTTGTCTTGGTCTTTTTGCAGTAGGGGCAAGTATAGCATATAAGCTATTCCCACATGTAAGAACAAGAGTTGATATATGGAGAAATCCTTGGGCAGATCCTAATGGATATGGATATTATCAAGTAACTCAAGGATTATATTCAATATCTTCTGGAGGTATGTTTGGCTCTGGCTTAGGACAAGGATATCCAGGATTTGTTCCTGTAAAGGAAAGTGATTATATCTTTGCAGCAATATGTGAGGAGTTTGGAATAATATTTGGAATAGGAATATTGATAATATTTTTCTTGCTGTTTTATAGAGCTATAAGAATAGCATTTGTAACGGATGATAAATTTTCACAATTAGTTGCTGTTGGATTTAGTATAATGATTGCATGTCAAGCTTTAGTAATTGTAGGCGGTATATTTGCAGTTATTCCTTTAACAGGTATAACATTACCTTTTGTAAGTTATGGTGGTAGTTCTATGGTAACAATGTTCTTTACCTTAGGTTTATTACAGAAGGTTTCAGAGGAGGGCTAAAGATGAATGATTTTAAAGATAGTGTAAAAAAGGTAATGATAATATTTTTATTCTTCTTTGTAGCTCTAATATCATATATAGCGTATTTTCAAACATTTAAGGCGCCTGATATAGCAGCTGATGCTGGAAATAAAAGATTATGGGCAAAGAGAAATGAAGTTGTTAGAGGAACAATATACGATAGAGACAAAAATGCGCTAACTAAAAGCGAAAGAACAGGGACTTTAACTCAATCTAGAGAATATGTATATGGAGATTTATATGTACACGCATTGGGTTATGCCAGCCAAAAGTATGATTTATCAGGTTTAGAAAAAACTTTTGATACAGAGCTAACTACATATAGTAGTGTGCAAGTTGGATTAAGAAACTTCTTTAAGGATTTAAGCTTTGAATCATTAAAAGAAGCATTTAAAGATAGAAGTAAAGAGGAAAATAAAGTAGGTAATGGAGTTATAACAACATTAGATTATGACATTCAAAAGGCTGCTTATGATGCGTTAGGAAATAGAAGAGGGGCTGTAGTTGCTTTGGATCCTAATACCGGAGAAGTACTAGCAATGGTATCAAAACCAACATATAATCCTAACGATTTAGAAACAGTAATGAATAGAATTAATGCTGGAGAGGATTTAGGAAGTCCACTTATAAATAGGGCTACTTCAGGTAAATATCCACCTGGATCTACTTTTAAGGTTATAACAACAGCTAGTGCCCTTGAAAATATTGATGGAATAACAAAAAGAATTTTTGAAGATAAAGGAAAGATAGAGCTTGGTGGTGGTCAATCTTTATCTAACAGTCAAAATAAAGTTTATGGAAACATTGATTTAAAAAAAGCTTTCCAAGTTTCTAGTAATGTAGTGTTTGGTACTTTGGCACAAGAGTTAGGAAATAAAACTCTAAAACAAACAGCAGAAGATTTTGGCTTTAATAAAGATATTCCTTCTACAGGGTTCTCAATTTCAAAAAGTGAATTTCCTACTCTAGAAAGTTATGAAGTAGGTATGATAGCTCAATCAGGTATTGGTCAAAGTAGTATTGTTTCAACTCCAATACAGATGGCTTTAGTAGCAAGCACTATAGCTAATGATGGGGTAATGATGGAACCCAAGCTTGTTAATCAAGTAGTAGACTTAAATATGAATGTAGTAAAGAAGTATGGAGATAAAAAGTATGGTCAGGTACTTCCTACTAGTGATGCAAGGACAATAAAAGACTATATGGTTAATATGGTTAAAAATAACTTTGGAAATAGATCATATTTTAGTGGTATTAATGCAGCAGGTAAAACTGGAACAGCTGATCAAAGAGATAGCAATGGTAACTTACAAAAGCCTCATGCTTGGTTTATAGGTTTTGCACCAGCAGATAATCCTAAGATAGCAGTAGCTGTTATAGTTGAAAATGGAGGATATGGTTCAGAAGCAGCAGCTCCAATTGCAGGAGCAGTAATGAAAGCGGCATTAAAATAGTAATTAGAGAAGAAGATTATAGGATTAATCTTCTTCTTTTTTGTAGAACACTAATATAAAAAGAGTTAGAATAAATTTAGGAGGTGGTTAAAATATTTGATTTTGAATATCAACTAAAAGTTTTACCTGATAAGCCAGGTGTATATTTAATGAAAAATAGTTTAGGAGAAGTTATATATGTTGGTAAGGCTAAGATACTTAAAAATAGGGTAAGACAATACTTTCAAAATTCAAAAAATCACTCAGAAAAAGTTAGATCTATGGTAAAAAACATAGCTGAGTTTGAATATATAGTAACAGATACAGAGATGGAAGCGTTAATATTAGAGTGTAACTTAATAAAGAAATATAGTCCTAAATATAACATAGCACTTAAGGATGACAAGTTTTATCCATTTATAAAGATTACAACTAATGAAGACTTTCCTAGGGTGTTTGTTACAAGAAACTTTGTGAGAGATGGAAATAAATATTTTGGGCCGTATACAAATGTAACTGCAGTATATGAGACCATTAACTTAATTAGAAAAATTTTCCCTATAAGAACATGTAAGAAGAATATTGTTGAAGGAGAGGCTCCTACAAGACCTTGTTTGAATTATCACATAAAAAGATGTATGTCACCATGTGGTGGTTATATATCAAAAGAAGACTATACTAAAATAATTGATGAAGTTTTAGATATTTTAAATGGCAAGGATAAAAGTATACTTAAGAAGTTAAAAGATGAAATGCAAGAAGCATCTATGGAATTAAAGTTTGAGAAGGCTGCATCTCTTAGAGATAAAATTTTAGCTATTGAAAACCTAGTTGAAAAGCAAAAAATGTTTAGAGTTACTGAAGGCGATGAAGATTTCATTAATTTATATAAAGATGAAAAAGACACATGTGTTCAAGTATTCTTCCTTAGAGATGGTAAGATAACTGGAAGAGAACATTTTATGTTAGAAAATACAGCTGATGAAAGTGATGAGACAATAATAAGTCAATTTATAATTAATTTTTATTCTGGAGCAGGAAAAATTGCTAAAAACATTTATGTTCCTGTAGTAGAAGATTTAGAACTATTAGAAGAATTTTTAACTATAAAAAGAGAATCTAAGGTTTGGATAAAGGTGCCACAAAAAGGTGAAAAGAAAGACTTATTACAAATGGTTAAGGATAATGCGAAATTAACCTTAGAACAATTCAAGGATAAAATATTAAAAGAGAAAGAAATTAATAGAGTTTCTGTAGGGGAACTACAAGAAGTTTTAAATTTAGAAGAACCTCCTTTTAGAATTGAAGCATATGATATATCAAATATACAAGGTGTAGATTCTGTAGGAACTATGATAGTATTTGAAGAAGGTAAAGCAAAAAGTAGTGATTATAGAAAATTTAGAATAAAAACTGTAAAAGGTGCTAATGATTATAACAGTATGAGGGAAATATTAACAAGGAGGTTTGAGCATGGTTTAAGGGAAATAAGGGAAATTCAAGAAAGAAATTTAGATTTTTCTAAAGGAAAGTTTTCTAGTTTTCCAGATTTGATTATGATGGATGGTGGAAAAGGCCAGGTTAATGTTGCTTTAGAAGTATTAAATGAATTAAATATTGATATAAATGTTTGTGGTTTAGTTAAAGATGATAAACATCAAACAAGAGGTATTATTTATAATAATAAGGAAGTTATAATAAATAGAAATTCTAATTTGATGCAATTAATTAGAAGGATACAAGATGAGGTACATAGGTTTGCTATTACATATCATAGAACATTAAGAGATAAAAGAACATTGCATTCAGTATTAGAAGATATACCTAATGTTGGGGAGAAGAGAAGGATTGCATTACTAACTAAGTTTGGAAGCGTGGATAATATAAAGAAGGCAAGAATAGAAGAATTACTAGAAACTCCAACGATAGATAGAAGAACTGCTGAAAGTATATATTCTTATTTTAATCAAAAGTAACATTTTATACTTAATATGATATAATAAAAAAATATAAGGTTAAGAAGTTGTAACTTGTTAAGTAGTAGAAATTATTTTATACTATTTAAAGATTATTTTTGACAATACTTTTAAGGAGTGTAGTATGAATCAATATTTGAGGTATATAGATAGTTTTAAAAAGATATATAATGATTCGGAGATAAAGATAGATGAAAATATGAGTAATCATATTCATTTTAAAGTTGGTGGACCAGTAGATATATTATTGATTCCATCAAAGGTGAATCAAGTGGTTGAAACTTTGAAAATATGTAAGAATGAAAATATTCCTTATTTTATAATAGGAAATGGTTCTAATTTATTAGTTAAAGATGGCGGAATTAGAGGAGTAGTTATAAAGCTAAGTAATTTATTATCTATAGAAGTAAAGGATAATACAATAAAGGCTAGTAGTGGTACTCTTTTAGAAGATGTATCTAAGAAAGCCGTAGAAAATTCTTTAACAGGATTTGAATTTGCATGTGGTATCCCTGGTTCTGTAGGTGGTGCTGTATTTATGAATGCTGGAGCTTATGATGGTGAAATTAAGAATGTAATAAAAGAAGCTGAAGTGTTAGATAGAGATGGAAACATAATGGTGCTATCTAAAAAAGAACTAGAATTAGGATATAGAACATCTAAAGTTATGAAGGATAATTTACTTGTATTAAGTGCAACTTTTGAGTTGACTAAGGGTGATAAAGAAAAGATACAAGAAAGAGTTAATGAACTTACAGAAAAAAGAGAATCTAAACAGCCTTTAGAATATCCATCAGCAGGTAGTACATTTAAGAGACCAGAGGGGTATTTTGCAGGTAAACTGATTCAAGATGCAGGATTAAAGGGAGCATCAGTAGGAGGAGCTGCTGTATCTGAAAAACATTCTGGTTTTGTTATCAATAAAGATGGTGCAACAGCAGAAGATGTATTAAATTTAATAGCCCATGTCCAAAATGAAGTTAAAAAGCAATTTGGAGTGGAACTTCATACTGAAGTAAGAATAATTGGAGAAGATAAATAGAGCGAAATATAGATAAAGAGAGCTTTTGTATAGGCTCTCTTTATTTCTTTACCTTTTAGTACGAGTGGGGGATATTTGTTTTGATGTGACTTGGAGCTTGCAACGGAACAAGCAAAATAAATATCCCTCACCTTTTTTGTTTAAATCATTAAAGGCAGGTGATATAATAGTTAAATAAAGGAAGGGGAGATATAAATGATTGGTGTTATTATATTTGCAATTATAGGGTTAGGTTTGTTGATTTTTGGATTAAGAATTAAGGTATCTAAGAAGATAGATTTTATTTCTTCTATTAATGAAGAAAGGTTGAGAAAGATAAAAAATAAGGATAAAGTAGCAAGTGATTTTGGTAATGGGATGATTTTATTGGCAATAGCATGTTTTGTTTGTGCTGGTCTTATTTATTTTGCAGGAAGAGTTGGGTCATTTATAGGATTAATATTGATTATAATTGCTTCAACAAGATGGAATAGTTTAAATTCTAGTATAGACGAGAAGATAAAAAGAAAAGAGTATTAATTAAAGAGTTCTATTAGCAAGTATATAAAAGTAAAATGAATAAGGAAGGTTTCATTTGTGGTCAATCTAGTATGTTATAAATCTATAGAGCACCTCCTTTAATATATAGTTAGTACATTAAAGGGGCCTATCTTAACATTAAGTAGGAGGATTGACTATGACAGTAGGTTGTTTAAGTGCAATACTAATTGGTTGCACTGCATTAGCAGTGATAGCTTACAATGTTTACGAAAAGAAATTTAAGTAGGTGAAACCTTCTTTTTGAAAGGTGTATTGGAATGAGAAAGTCATTGCAATACACCTTTTGTTAAATAAATGTTTTGTGCAGTTATTATAGGTTAATACCATTTGATGTGTGATATAATAGGTGTAAATAGTAAGATTTAGTAGGAGGTAAAGTATGAGATTTGTAATAGTTACAGGATTATCGGGAGCAGGGAAAACTGAAGCTACTAAAAGCTTAGAAGATATGGGCTATTTTTGTGTAGACAACTTACCACCAAGGCTTATTCCTAAATTTGCAGAAGCATGTAACTCTGGGAATATTGAAAAGGTGGCCTTGGTTATAGATATAAGAGGAGGAGTATTCTTTGATGATTTATTTGAATCATTAATGTATTTAAAATCTAGTGAGTTTAAATATGAGATATTATTTCTAGATGCTTCTGATGAAATTTTAGTGAAAAGATTTAAGGAAGCTAGAAGAAGTCATCCATTAGCACCTCAAGGAAGGGTATTAACAGGTATTAGTGAAGAACGAAATAAGTTAAGAGAAGTAAAAGATAGGGCAGATATTATAATAGATACTTCAAAATATGCTATAAGGGATTTAAGAGAAAAGATAAATGAATATTATGGAGATATGAAATCACCAGAGAAGCAATTATCTATAACTATATTAAGCTTTGGGTTTAAATATGGTATTCCTGTAGATTCTGATTTGGTATTTGATGTTAGGTTCATTCCAAACCCATTCTATATACCAGAATTAAAGAAGTATTCTGGTAGTGATGAACCAGTAAAAAAATATGTGTTAGATCAAAAAGAAACCCAAGGCTTTATTGAAAAATTAGAAGATATGTTAAGATTTTTAATACCTAATTATATAAAAGAGGGGAAGAGACAGCTTATAGTATCTATTGGATGTACAGGTGGAAGACACCGTTCTGTTGCAATAGCTAATGCAATACATGAACAATTACTTAATGATAGCTTTGACTCAAGAATAGAACATAGAGATATCAGTGAAGACCTACATAAAGGAGTAAAGAAACTATGAGGTTTTCAGACTGGTTAAAGCCTGGAATTAAGGTTAAGAGATGGGTTGTATTTGGGATCTTTGGTATATTATTAATAGCCTTTGGTTTTACAGAATTAGTTACAAAGAGACTTTATGATTTCTACTATAAAATGTTTTATATATTTTTAAACTTATCAGGTTTATTTGTAATATATATTTCAGTTACAGAGGCAATGAAGTCAATAATTGTGCTTGTTAATAAAGGGTATATTAAAGTTTCATTAGACAGTAAAAAGATTGAAAGTATGATTTATGAAAAAAGATTACTTGTAAGAGGTCCTAAAATTGTAGTAATTGGTGGCGGGACTGGTTTATCTACAATGTTAAGAGGACTTAAATATTATACATCTAATATTACGGCCATTGTCACTGTAGGAGATGATGGGGGAGGCTCAGGAACATTAAGAGAAGACTTGGGAATTCTACCACCAGGAGATATAAGAAACTGTATATTAGCATTGGCAGATACAGAACCTCTTATGGAGGATTTATTGCAATATAGATTTAAAGATGGAACCTTGAAGGGACAAAGCTTTGGTAATTTATTTTTAGCTGCTATGGATGGTATATCAGACAACTTTGAAGATGCAGTTCAAAAAATGAGTTCAGTATTAGCGGTTACAGGAAAAGTTTTACCTGTAACTTTAGATGATATGCAACTTGAAGCAATACTTGAAAATGGAAATAAGGTTGTAGGAGAATCACAAATTCCTGTTGAGGCATTAAATCAAAAATCAAAAATAAAAAAGCTTATGATAAATCCAGAAAATGCGGAGCCTTTAAAGGACGCTTTAGACGCTATAAAAGAAGCAGATGCAATTGTAATAGGTCCTGGAAGCTTATATACAAGTATAATTCCTAACCTTTTAGTAAAAAAGATTAGGACTAGTGTAAGAAAGAGTGATGCTATAAAAATATATGTTTCAAATATAATGACGCAACCAGGAGAAACAGACAATTTTGATGTATCTGATCATGTTAAAATAATAAAAAAATATGGTGGTAAAGAGATAGTTGACTATGTAATAGCTAACAGTGGAGAAATATCTGAAGAAATAAAAAGTAGATATCTAGAAGAAGGTTCTACATTGGCTAAGTTAGATATAGATAACTTAAAAGATTTAAATGTAGAAGTTATTTGTGATGATTTAATAAAAATAAAAGATGGAACTGTTAAGCATAATGCAGATAAGCTTGCAGAGATTTTAGCTGATACAATAATGGAGAAAAAGTTATTGTATGATAGAAAGAAAATTATTGAGTATATGTATTTATCACAAAGAATTAAGGATAGAGAAAAAAGTAATAAGGAAATTGGATTGTAAGAACTACCAAGTAAAGGTAGTTCTTTTCTTATGTCGTTTATAGTATTAATTTATGTTATAATTAAATATTATAAAATAATAGTTTTTTAGATAAAAGGAGAAATACCATATGTCATTTTCATCAAAAGTAAAAGGAGAAATTTGTAGATATGTAGATATAACGAAGTCTGAAGCCTTAGCACAAATATCTGCAATTATGAAGGTAAGTGGAACTATAGGATTTAGTGGAAAAGGTATAACATTTAGAATAACTACAGAGAATCCTGGAAGTGCGAGATTAATATTTACATTATTAAAAGATAATTTTAATATACATTCTAAGTTAATGGTAAAAAAGAGTAATTCTCTAAAAAAGAATAATATATATATGGTTGTTATTGATGAAGAGATGGGCGTAAGAAATCTTCTTAAGGAAACGGGTATATTACGAGAAATTGATGGCGTTATGAGTATTAACTATAGAATAGAGGATGAAATGGTAAAGGATGATGAAGAAAGGAGAGCTTATATAAGAGGTGCTTTTATTGGTGGGGGAAGTATAAGCAATCCTGAGAAGACATATCATCTAGAATTCGTAACTCATAGCGAAGAATATGCAGTAGACTTGTCAAAACTTATAAATAGTTATGGATTAAATTCAAAAGTTATTCAAAGAAAGAATTCTTATATCATTTATATAAAAGAAGGGGAACAAATTGTAGATTTACTTAATATAATTGGGGCTCATTCTTGTCTTCTTGAACTTGAAAACATAAGAATAATGAAGGAAATGAGAAATAACGTAAATAGATTGGTTAATTGTGAAACTGCTAATTTATCTAAGACAGTTAATGCAGCTGTAAGACAAGTAGAAAGTATAAAACTTATTCAATCGCAAATAGGTTTACAAAGACTTCCTAAGAATTTAAGGGAGATTGCAGAACTAAGACTAAATTATCCTGATGAGTCTTTAAAAGAACTTGGAGAAATGTTAGATCCACCAGTTGGAAAGTCAGGAGTAAATCATAGACTAAGAAAAATTGAAAAAATAGCTGAAGAATTAAGAGCTAGTGAATAGAAAGGAAGTGAAAGTGTGGGGGAAAAGAAATTCTGCCACCTTCATCTTCATACGGAATATAGTTTATTAGATGGTTCGGGAAAGGTTTCTAAAATTATAAAGCGAGCTAAGGAATTGGGTATGGATAGCATAGCTATCACCGATCATGGAGTTATGTATGGTTGTGTGGAATTCTATAAGCAAGCTGTAGAGCAAGGTATAAAACCTATCCTAGGATGTGAAGTATATGTTGCAAGCAAATCAATGTATATAAAGCAGGTGGATAAAGAAAATTCAACTAACCATCTAGTACTTCTTGTGAAGAATGAAGTTGGATATCAAAATTTGATGAAGATAGTTTCACAGGCGTCTATAGATGGGTTTTATTATAAACCAAGAGTTGACCACGAATATCTAAAAAAGCATAGTGAGGGTCTTATAGCTTTAAGTGCTTGTTTAGGTGGAGAGGTACAAAGCAATATATTAAAAGATAATTATGATAAGGCAAAAGAGGTTGCATTATTATATAAGGATATATTTAAAGAGGGGTTTTATTTAGAACTTCAAAATCATGGAATGGATGAACAGAGAAAAGTAAATGAAACTAACATAAAGATATCTAAAGAGACAGGAATACCTTTAGTTGCTACAAATGATGTACATTACATAAATCAAAAAGATTCAAAATCACATGATATATTAATGTGTATTCAAACAGGTAAAACAGTAGAAGATGAAAATAGAAGACGATATCCTTCAGATCAATTTTATCTTAAATCTCCAGAAGAAATGTGGGATATGTTTTCGTACATACCAGAAGCTTTTGAGAATACAATAAAGATTTCTGAGGAGTGTAATTATGATTATAAATTCCATGAATCTAAGTTGCCAAAGTTTCCTCTCCCAGAGGGAGCAGATCCATATGAGTATTTAAAAGAAACATGCTATAAAGGCCTAATAGAAAGATATGATGTCTTTGAATGCTTAAGAAATAAAGAATTAAATTACCAAGATGTTAATTTAATTGTGGATAAAAGTGAAAAAGCTAAAGAATATGTGGATAGATTAGAATATGAGCTTGGCATTATTAAACAAATGGGGTATGTTGATTATTTCTTAATTGTATGGGATTTTATAAGATTCTCTAATGAGAATGGAATACCAACAGGTCCAGGAAGAGGGTCAGCAGCTGGATCCATAGTAGCATATACTCTTGGGATAACTAAAATAGACCCTATAAAATATAGCTTATTATTTGAAAGATTCTTAAATCCTGAAAGAGTAAGTATGCCAGATATAGATTCTGACTTCTGTTATGAAAGAAGACAAGAAGTTATAGACTATGTTGTAGATAAGTATGGAGTAGATAATGTTTCGCAAATTATAACATTTGGAACAATGGCACCAAGAGCATGTATAAGAGATGTAGGAAGAGCAATGAATTATCCATATGCAGAAGTGGATAAGATATCTAAAATGATTCCTACTATGCTTGGGATTACAATAGATAAGGCCCTAGAGTTAAATCCAGAGCTTAAGAATGAATATGACACTAATGATAGGGTAAGAGCGCTTATAGATGTTAGTAAGGATTTAGAAGGCCTTCCAAGGCACTCTTCAACTCATGCAGCAGGTGTAGTTATTGCATCAAAGCCATTAGTTGAATATGTACCACTACAAAAGAATGAAGAAATGATAGTAACTCAGTTTGGTATGACAACTCTAGAAGAACTGGGACTATTAAAGATGGATTTCCTTGGACTTAGAACATTAACTGTAATGAATGATGCAGTTAAGATGATAAAAGAGAACCAAGGTATAGATATTGATTTAGATAAAATAGATTTTGAAGATAAAGAAGTTTATAAGATGCTTGGTGAAGGGAAAACAGCAGGTGTATTCCAATTAGAATCAGCAGGTATGACTTCCTTTATGAAGGAATTAAAACCAGATAGTTTAGAGGATATAATTGCGGGGATTTCGTTATATAGACCAGGTCCAATGTCAGAAATACCAAGATATGTAGAGTGCAAGAATAATCCTGATAAAGTTAATTATATAGCGCCAGAACTTGAAGATATATTAGATGTTACATATGGAGTAATGGTATATCAAGAACAAGTTATGGAGATAGTTAGAAAGCTTGGCGGATATTCCATGGGTAGAAGTGATATGGTTAGAAGAGCCATGTCTAAGAAGAAACATAAGGTAATGGAAGAGGAAAGAAAGAACTTTATATATGGAATAACTGATGAAAATGGCAATGTTGAGGTTCCAGGCTGTGTTAGAAATGGAATTAGTGAAGAAGCTGGTAATAAGATTTTTGATACAATGATGGATTTTGCATCCTATGCATTTAATAAGAGTCATGCTGCTGCTTATGCTGTAGTAGGATATCAAACAGCTTATTTAATGAGATATTATCCAGTTGAAACTATAGCAGCCATGCTTAATTCTGTTATGGGTACAGCAGAAAAAGTATCTAATTATATAAAGTTTGCAGAAAGTCAAGGAATTCAAGTTTTACCACCAGACATAAATGAGAGCTATTCAAAGTTTACTGTTAAAGGTGATAGCATTAGATTTGGATTAGCAGCTATTAAGAATGTAGGATGGAACGTTGTAGAAAGTATAGTTAAATCAAGAAAAGAAAAAGGAAAATTCACATCCCTAGAAGATTTAATAGATAAGATAGATCTTTCGGCAGTTAATAAAAGAGCTATAGAAAGCTTAATTAAAGCAGGTGCATTAGATGAATTTAAAGTGTTTAGATCAAGACTATTAGCTGTATTTGAAAAAGTTATGGATGGTGCATCTAATGAAAGAAAGAGAAATATTGATGGTCAAATGAGTCTTTTTGGTTTAGCTGAGGACGTTATTGATATTCCAAAGATTGTTTTTCCAAATATAAAAGAGTTTGATAAAAGACATATTCTTTTGATGGAGAAAGAAATGACAGGATTATATTTATCAGGTCATCCATTAGATGAGTATAAACAAAGCTTAAAGCTACAGACATCAACTACCATTGAAACTATAGAAAAGTCATATGAAATATTCTTAGAGAGTATAAATGCCGAGTTAGATGAAAGTATGATTAGTGAAGAACCTGTAATTAATGATAATGATACAGTAATACTTGGTGGTATACTAACTGAAGTTAATCAAAAAGTGACAAGAAACAACACCATGATGGCTTTCTTAAAGTTGGAGGACTTAACAGGTACTATAGAAGTAATAGTGTTCCCTAAAGCTCTAGATAGACTTAGACATATAATAAAAGAGGATACCTTAGTAAAATTAAAAGGCAGAGTAAGTATAAAGGAAGATGAATTACCTAAAATTATATGTGAAAACATAGAGGGATTAGAAAAAATTAATGGTAATAAACTTTATATAAGAGTTAAGGATAAAGGGGCAATAAGGGAAGCTAGTAATTTTATAAAAAATATCATAGGAGATTGTTTGGGAAATACTCCTATATATTTATTTGATGCAGAAAAAAGGCAAAATTATAGATTATCTAAAGATAAATGGATAAATGAAGATGATGAAGTTATAGAAAATTTAAAAAATCACTTCGGAGAAGAAAATGTTAAACTTATAGAAGGATAGCCCAAAAAAGCCATATTAGCATTAAAATTTTGTGCTAATATGGCTTTTTTTTTATGTTAAAGTATAATGTAAAGATAAAATGTTAAAAAAGTAATAATAAAAGTAGTGGATTTATAATTAAATGTTGAAAATTTATAATGATATTAACAAAAATGCAAATGAAAAATATTACAAAAATCAAATCGTGAAATATTTTAAAAAGGTTTATAAATTAAGCTTTGCTAGGGTATAATAGTATTGTAAATTTAGATAAAACGACAAAATTCTATAAACTAAGTATGAAAAGTTGAGTTAATTGCATTGATAAAAAGACAAAACTTTTGTACAATTAAATACGGTCATTAATATGTGGTTAAATTTAGTATGTGTGGGACTTAAGCGGTCCCGGTGGTGTGTAAGGAGGAACAAATATGAAGAAGATAGCTATTTTAACAAGTGGTGGCGATGCACCAGGCATGAATGCTGCTATAAGAGCCGTAGTAAGAACAGCGTTAGCTAACGGATTAGAAGTAATGGGAGTTCAAAGAGGATATGCAGGGTTAATAAATGGTGAGCTATTCAACATGAATAGAACCTCTGTATCAGATATAATCCAAAGAGGTGGTACAATCCTTAGAACAGCAAGATGCGTAGAGTTTAAGCAAGAAGAGGTTAGAAAAAAAGCTGTTAAGATACTGCAAGCTTATGGAGTAGATGCTTTGGTAGTAATTGGAGGAGATGGATCTTTCACAGGAGCCAAGCTTTTATCTAAGTTAGGAGTAAAAACAGTAGGGTTACCAGGAACAATAGACAACGATTTAGCTTACACAGATTATACAATAGGATTTGACACAGCATTAAACACAGTATTAGACGCAATAAATAAAATAAGAGATACATCCACTTCTCATGAAAGAGTTTCAATAGTAGAAGTAATGGGAAGACATTGTGGAGACCTTGCATTATATGCAGGACTTGCAGGAGGAGCAGAAGCTATAGTTGTTCCAGAAAAAGATTTCGATAAAAATGAATTATGCAAAACAATTCTTGAAGGAAAAGCTAATGGAAAAATGCACAACTTAGTACTTCTAGCAGAAGGAATAGGTGGAGCTTTTGAATTAGCAAAAGAAGTAGAAGATGTTACTGGAATAGAAACAAGAGCTACTATTTTAGGACATATTCAAAGAGGTGGAAGCCCAAGTGCTTATGATAGAGTTTTAGCATCAAAAATGGGTGCGAAAGCTGTAGAGGTACTAATGGAAGGAAAGACTTCAAGAGTTATTGGTATAAGAAATAACGAAATAATCGATGACGATATAGACGAAGCATTAGCAATAGAAAGAAAGTTTGACGAAAAGTTATACGATATTGCAGAAGTCTTATCAAAATAATTAGTTAATATTTTATATTTTAATATTAATAGAGGAAAAAATATTAAAGAGGAGTGTTATTTACATGAGAAAAACTAAAATGGTATGTACTATAGGACCAGCTAGTGAAAACGAAGAGGTATTATCGAAGATTATAGAAGCAGGTATGAATGCTTCAAGACATAACTTCTCACATGGAGATCATGAAGAACATGCTGGAAGAATTAATAAAGTTAAAGAATTAGCTAAGAAGTACAATAAGGAAATTGCTATTATTTTAGATACAAAAGGACCTGAAATAAGAACAGGTAAGTTTGAACCAAACAAAGTTGAATTACAATTAGGTACAGACTTTACTATATATGCAGGTGAAGAAGTTATTGGAGATACAACAAAGTGCTCAGTAACTTATGCAGGATTAGCTAACGATGTTAAAGCAGGAGACACTATTCTTATAGATGATGGTTTAGTTGGATTAACTGTTAAGTCTGTAGAAGGAAATAAGGTTCACTGTGTTGTTAACAATACTGGATTAGTTGGAACTCATAAGGGAGTTAATGTTCCTGGAGTATCAATTAAGCTACCAGCTTTAACTGCTAAAGATGAAGCAGACTTAAAGTTCGGTTGTGAAATTGGAGTAACAATGATTGCTGCATCTTTCATCAGAAAAGCTGCTGACGTTGTTGCTATAAGAGAACTATTAAACAAAAATGGTGGAGAACACATCATGATCTGCTCAAAGATCGAAAACCAAGAAGGTGTAGATAACATTGATTCAATCTTAGAAGTTTCTGATGCAATAATGGTTGCTAGAGGAGACCTAGGTGTTGAAATTCCAATAGAAAAAGTACCTGCAGTTCAAAAGATGATTATTGAAAAGTGTAATGCAGTAGGTAAGCCAGTTATAACTGCAACTCAAATGCTAGATTCAATGATTAGAAACCCAAGACCAACAAGAGCAGAAGTTTCAGACGTAGCTAATGCTATTTTAGATGGTACAGATGCTATAATGTTATCAGGAGAAAGTGCTAACGGTACTTACCCAGTAGAAGCTGTTCAAACAATGTCTAGAATTGCTACAGAAACAGAAAAGCAATTAGATTATGAAATAGCTGTATCACAAGCTAAGAAACATATACCAGCTATCGGAGGAGTTATTTCAAGAGCTGCATGTAATGCTGCAAATGAATTACAAGCATCAGCTATAATTTCTTCAACTCAAAGTGGTGCAACTGCTAGAAGAATTTCTCAATGCAGACCAGAATGTCCAATTATTGCTGTAACACCATGTGAAAAGGTTGCTAAGTCATTAGCATTCTCATGGGGAGTATATCCAATAGTTGCTGATAGAGTAGAATCTACAGATGAAATGATGGATAAGTCAGTTGAAATAGCTGAAAAGAATGGATTCGTTAATAAGGGTGAAACAGTAGTTATAGCTGCTGGAGTGCCAGTTGATAAGGTTGGAGCTACTAACTTAATGAAGATAAGCGTAGTAGAATAATATATACAATAGAGCATTGAAATTATCAATGCTCTATTTTTATATAATTATTTAAAGTTAACAAAAAGTTTACAAATAGGCATCCATATATTAGGATATAATGTATAATATCAGTTAAAGTTAGGCATAATTGAAATATGGAATTAAATGGCAACTGATTCTGTATCTGCACCCGAAAGGGTGCTTTTTTTATTCTTTAGGAAATTATATCTATTATTAAATTGTAGATAACTTCAACGATTTAGCGATATATTAGTTTATTTCTTCCTAAAGAATAAAAAATGAAATATATGCCCCTGCAAGATTTTACTAAGATAAGTTTCAAAAGCTTTAATGGGTAAGTTCTATTTACCAAATTTAAATTTAAAATGCAAAATCATTGATGAAACTCCTGATGGAGTTTATAAAGTAATATATTTTCTAATAATTCTTATAGAATTGCATCTTTAATTTTAAATTTTATATGCAAAAATATAAGTTCTTAAGTTTTTAAAAAGTTAAAAACTTAAGAACTTAAGAACTTAAGAAGTTATAGTAAAAATGCGGTGTTGAATAGCTTTTTTTACCTAATAAACTATTAGCACCTAAATATATAAATATAAGAATATATAAATGTATAAAGAAATAAATAAATCTTTATATAAAAGAGCATACTATTCTATAGCATAAATGAAATTTGTTTTATTTGGAGGAGATTATTATGCCAAGATTAAGTTGTACAGCTAGGACTTGTGTTCATAATGAAGGTGGTTTGTGTGAAGCAGAAAATATTTTAATAGAAGGAACTGATGCAAACACTAGTTTAGAAACATTTTGTAGTAGCTTTAGAGAAAATTCAGTAAGTGAACAATTTACCGCAGCATTTACCAATACCAATTATATGGGAGAGCTTATGCAAATTTTTTCTTCAAAGGATGAGATAAAAATGAATCCTAATATAGGATGTCATGCTACTCGTTGCTTTTATAATGGAAATGGAAGGTGTGAAGCTTTAGATATAGCAATAAGAGGAGATAGAGCTTCAGAGCCAAGAGAAACCTTATGTGAAACATTTGTTGAATAATAAAGGACTTGAGCTATTATTATGTGATATAATTTATTGGAATTAGGTAAACGAAAGGTGATTTTTGTGGTTGAAAAAAATAAGGAATATATTTTAGATATAGTAGCTCAAGGATATGAAGGAGAAGGGATAGCAAAGATAGATACTTACCCAATATTTATTCCAGGAGCACTTACTGGAGAAAAAGTTAGAGTTAAGATAATTAAAGTTAAAAAGAGTTATGCTTATGGAAAAGTGGAAGATATAATAACACCATCAGTGGATAGAGAAGTGGAGAAGTGTACATATTACAAACGATGTGGTGGATGTTCTATACAGCATATGAGTTATAAAAAACAATTAGATTTTAAATGGGAAAGAGTTAAAGATTGTATAAGCAAGATTGGTGGCTTATCAGAAGAATTGGTAAGTTATCCTTTGGGAATGGATATTAATCCATATAGATATAGAAATAAGGTGCAATTGCCTATTGGTAAAGTAAACGGGGAGATTGCTGTAGGATTTTATGCTCCAAGAAGCCATAATATTATAGATATAGATACATGTTTAATACAAGATGAGATAGCTGATAAAGTAGCAGTATTAACAAAGGAATGGATTAAAAAATATAATTTAGAACCTGCTACAATAGATGGGGAATTTAATCCTAATGGTATATTAAGACATATCATGATTAGAAGAGGTTTTAAAACTAAAGAGGTTATGGTTGTTTTGGTAGCTACAACAAAAAATATCCCTTACATAGATGAATTTAAGAAGTTAATTATTGAGAATGTTAAAGAGATAAAGAGTATTGTTTTAAATATAAATAGCAAGAATACAAATGTAATATTAGGCGCAGAGTGTATAACTTTATATGGTTCAGATACAATTCAGGATTATATAGGAGAGTTTAAATTTAATATATCTCCATTATCATTTTTTCAGGTTAATCCAATACAAACTGAAGTGTTATATAATAAAACTCTTGAATTTGCAAATTTAAGTGGTGAAGAAGTTGTATTTGATGCATATTGTGGTACAGGAACAATAACCTTATTTTTATCACAAAAAGCAAAGAAGGTTTATGGGGTAGAAATAATAGAGCCAGCTATAGTTAATGCAAAAGAAAATGCAAAGTTAAACAATGTAGAAAATGCAGAATTTTTTGTGGGAAAATCAGAGGAAATTATTCCTGATTTAATTAGTAATGGAATTAAAGCTGATGTAATAGTTGTTGACCCACCAAGAAAGGGATGCGATATAAAGTTATTAGAGGCTATTGGTAAGACTAGACCAGAGAGAGTTGTTTATGTATCTTGTGATCCAAGTACCCTAGGAAGGGATTTAAAGATATTAGAGGAACAAGGATATAAGACTATTAAAGTACAGCCTGTAGATATGTTCCCGCAAACATCTCATATTGAGAACGTAGCTTTACTTGTCAAGGACTGTTAAGGACGAAGAGAAGTACATAGCACGTTCCATGCAAGGTATGCCAAAGAACGGAGAGATTTGATTGCATACTACTGCAGAGAATGTAGCTTTACTTGTCAAGGACTGCGAAAAAACGGAAAGTTAGGTAATTGTATAAGTTGTTAGTATAAAGAATAATTATAATAATAAAAAGTAGTCTAAATAAAATTAGACTACTTTTTATTATTCACTATTATTTACTAACAATAATTAGTGTAATAAATCATATAGACGATCAACTGCACAACGAGAATCTGCTACGTGACAATTTAGACCTTTAACTTGTTTATCTAAAGACAATAGAAGGAATTTTTCAGTTTCGTTTATACATCCTGAATTGCATAAAACTTGAGTTAGAAACAATAAATTAGCTTTTGTTTCTGCTAAAGTAACTCTCATATCACATAGTTCTTCAGATAAAGTACTTAATTCCTTAGTTACTGGATCAACACAAGGTTTTTGAGGGCAAGTTTGAGATTCAAATAATGAAGACAGTTCATCAGAATTAGTACGACAATCAAACATATTTTTATCCATAGGTATAACCTCCTAATATTATTCAATATATAGTATGAATAATAGGGGATTAAGGTTATCGTTTTTGTAATTAAAGAGTTAAATGTGCTGATATATGTCAAAAAGAATAAATTAATTCTGACATATATCAGTTAAATTATTTAATTAGCAAATATCATTGTTTAAAGAGTTGATATTTTTTCTTGTTTGAGCAAGTGTAGAAGTGGCATCATTCACTCCTCTTTCAATAGCTAATAATAACTCTTTTTCTTCATCACAAATGCATCCATTGCAAATGCACATAATTCTAACAAGGTTGAGCAAGTTAGCTTTTGTTTCTGCTAGGCTAGCTTTCATATCGCATAAATCGTTTTGAACATTTTTTATGGTTGAACATGGATCTTGACTATTATTTTCACAACAGCAATTTTTCTCAAAATCACTGCATTCACATAAATCTCTCATTGGTTCTCCTCCTAATTCTCTTAAAGGTTTTGCTTGTATATACTATGTAAATTATTGGGGTAATGTTACACTATACATTTGATTGGAATATATAGGAAGTATATAATAAAAGTAAGAAATGTTTTTTAATATAAGGAGAATGTGATTATTATGAAGGCGCTCTTAACTATAGATTGGGATTATTTTATGCCATATGTAGGTTATTTTAATTTATCTTATCTAGAGAATAGGAGAAATATAGACAAGCATTGGTATAAATTATATTTAGAGAAAAAACAATGTGGTATAGATATAACTAAAGAAATGGTTGTTGGAAAAGAGAAGGATAATTTTTGGACAAACATAAGTAAATATTTTAATTTTAGTTCTATAGATAAAATAATAGTTTCTGATTCCCATAAAATAGCTTATGATTTAGCTAAAGTAACCAAGTGTGAGGAAGTGTATAACTTTGATTCTCATACTGACTTAGGGTATGGAGGGTTAGAAAGCCTTAATTATGAAGTTAATTGTGCAAATTGGTTAGGAAAACTTCTTAATGAAGGATGGGTGAGAAGAGGAAATATTATATTAAGTCCATACACAAGTGAAAAAGAGGAATATTTTAAGGAAATAAACGAAAGTTTTGATATAGTATATAAAGAAATTGATGAATTAGAACCACAAGTACAGGTAAATACATTGCATGTATGTAGGTCTGGTGCTTGGACGGCACCATGGTTAGATAATGAGTTTAGAGAATTTATAAAAGGCATAAATAAGAAAATAGAATATAAAGAATATATGGATAGAGAATGGAATATCAATAATATTACGTTAGCTGATCAAATTGAATATCTATTATTTAGCTAGTGGTGCATATTGATGTAAATATGTACTTTTTCAATATAAAAAAGGTACTAATATGTTATTTACAATTAATGTAACAATTCGTATCACCCTATATTAGTGTCGTATTTAACTAGTTTTAGTCAGTTGTGCCTAAAAAATTGTAACGGTATAATAGAATTAGCGATTATTAATTGAGGTGAATAATATGAAAGTGGAAAAAAACATGCTGAAGTTTTCAGCCTTAGGTTGTTTGTTTTTCGCTGCATTAGGATTAGGATGGGGAATGGTAATAAAATCAAGCATGATTATGTTTGATGGATTATACTCATTTATTAGTTTATTTTTATCTATTCTAGCATTATGGATAACTAATTATATAAGCAAAAATGATTTTGAAAAGTTTCCTTTTGGAAAAGGTATGTTGGAACCAATAACTGTAGCTTTTAAATCTATAGTGTTAATTATAATGTGTAGTACAACTTTTACTAATGCAGTGAAAGAAGTGATGGCAGGAGGAAACCCTGTGGATGCAAATATGGCATTATGGTATTCGATAATATCTACTGTAGGTTGTGCTACTGTATATTTTGTTATAGATAGAAAGGGAAAGAAGTTATCATCTGACCTTTTGAATGCAGAAAGTAACCAATGGCTTATGGATACAATTTTAAGTGCAGCAGTTCTTGTTGGATTTATGGTATCATTTATTTTATCTAAAACTTCTTTATCATATTTAACAATATATGTGGATCCATTTATGGTTATAATATCATCTGTAATATTTATTAGAGTTCCCGTGGTAACCCTAATAAATAGTTTTAAAGAAATTGTTAATGTTAATGCTGACGATGATATAAATAATAAGATATATACAATTGTAAAAGATATTGAAGAGGATTATAATTTCGAAGATTCTATTACAAGAGTAAGTAAGGTTGGAAGAGAATTAAGAATTGAAATTGATTTTGTGTTTAATGAGGAATCAACACTAAATGAGCTTGAAGAGATGGATAAAGTAAGAGAAAGAGTTTATAAGAATATGTCTGGTATAAAGTTAGATAAGTGGATGAATGTAAACTTTACTGGAGATAAAAAGTGGGCTCTTTAGTAGACATATAATATAATAAATGATAAAATAAGTGGGAATAATAAGGGCGATGGAGTTCGCCATTAAATGCTTTATGCTAATGACTCCTACAAAGTATAGATTGAAGTCTATATTTTGTAGGTTTTTTTATTGTAAAAAATTACTTGGAGGTTAAAGTATGGTACTAAGTTTAGCAATAATTATTACATTAGGACTTATATTTAATAAGTTATTCAAGGCTATAAAATTGCCAGGATTATTAGGTATGCTTATATTAGGAATTGTAGTTGGTCCTAATATGTTGAATTTAATTAGCAAGGATATACTTACTATATCACCAGATTTAAGAAAGATAGCATTAATTGTTATACTTTTAAGAGCTGGTCTTGGAATTAATAGAAGCACATTAAAAAAGGTAGGGAAGACAGCTTTAAAAATGAGTTTTTTACCATGTGTAATTGAAGGGTTTGCTATAGCCTTTGTTAGTAAGTATATATTAAACATATCCTTTATTGAGGCTGGAATGTTAGGTTTTATAATAGCAGCAGTTTCTCCTGCAGTTGTAGTACCTCAAATGTTAGAGTTAATAAATAAAGGTAAAGGAAAGGAAAATGGTGTTCCAACTATAATTTTAGCAGCATCATCTATAGATGATGTATTTGCAATAACTATATTTTCAACCTTCTTAGGGTTATATGGAGGAAGTAATATTAGTATCTCAGGAAAGTTACTTAGTATACCTATTTCTATATTACTAGGAGGGGGAATTGGTATATTAATAGCACTATTACTAATATGGATATTTAAGAAATTCCACTTAAGAGATACAGAAAAGACGTTAATAATACTTGCATCAGGTATGTTATTAACTAGTTTAGAAGATATATTAAAAAATATAGTACCTGTAGCTAGTTTATTAGGGGTTATGGTAGTAGGTTTTGTATTGCTAGATAAATATCCTAAGGTAGCAAATATGATATCTGAAAAGTTCAATAAGGTATGGGTCTTTGCGGAAATACTTTTATTTGTATTGGTTGGGGCTCAAGTAGATGTGAAGGTAATTGTACACTCTGGATTATTAGGATTATTAGTTTTATTTATAGGGTTAGTGGCAAGAAGTATAGGTGTATATATTTCTCTTATGGGAAGTAACCTTAATTTAAAAGAGAAGATATTTTGTATAATTTCATTTATGCCCAAAGCAACAGTTCAAGCAGCTATGGGTGCAGTGCCACTTGCATCAGGGGTAGCCTCAGGAAATTTAATATTAGCTATTGCAGTTTTATCTATAATAGTTACTGCTCCACTTGGGGCTGTAGGAATAAAGTATTTTGGAGATAAGTGGATAAGTTAGTGATGAAATAAAATTTCGCGTTGACAAAGATATATATGAAATTTTACAATTAACATAAGGAGGGGAGAAAATGAGCTGCATATATAAGATAAAAGAGGGTATGGGGAGTTTTACAGGTACAGAAGAAAAATTAGCAGACTATATTTTAAATAATAAAAATGAAGTGGTTATGCTGAGTGCTCAAGAGTTTGCGGATAGAGTAGAAACATCAGCTGCAGCAGTAATTAGGTTTTCTAAAAAAATAGGATATAAAGGATTTACTGAGTTAAAGGTTGAATTGGCAAAAGATAATAGTGAACCAAATCAATATTTTGATGAAGTTATTAAAGAAGATGATGATGTTAAGGCTTTAGTAGATAAAACACTAAGTTTAAATTACCAAACCTTGCAAAAAACTTATAAACTAATAAATTATAGTAATTTAGAGCAAGCAATAGAGTATTTAATTGGATGTAAGAATATTTATCTATTTGGTGTTGGTACATCAGGAATTGTGTGTAACGATTTTCAACAGAAACTATCGAGAATTAATAGAAATGTTATTCATCATACAGATACTCATATTCAATTGGCATCAGCTGGACATATAAATAAAGATGATGTGGCTATAGCAATAAGTTATAGTGGCAATACAAAGGAGATAAACGAAGCTATGTTTTATGCAAAAGAAGTTGGAGCAAAAACAATAGCAATAACTCAATTTAGTAATAGCCCTTTGGTTAAGGCATCAGAATTAGTTTTACATATACCAAGTGAAGAAAAAGAATTAAGAATAGGAGCTATATCATCAAGAATGGCATCTCTGATTTTAACTGACTTGTTGTATTTAGGAATTGCCAAACAAGATATAGCAAGAACTAAAAAGCAGATAGTTAAAACTCGAGAAATAATAGAAAAAATAAAGTAAAATATATTAAAAAATCCAAAAGAATTTATTCATATAAATAAAAATATATGAGCAATCTTTTGGATTTTTATTATTATATATACTATAAAGTTAAGCTTCTGATTTTACTGAGATTAGTAGAGTTGAAGCTATAGGATCTGATTTAATAGCTTTTTTTGCTACTGCTATAGCAGCTTCATCATCTTTAAGATCGCATGAAAAACAAAGTTTTATACCTTCCTTTTTTATAAAAGTAAATTTTGGAGAATCAATGGATTCAATTAAATTTTTTAACTTATCTTGCATTATTGCACTGTTTACAACTATCATTCGTAATCATCCTCTCTTTTTAATATTAATATTTTTAGTTATAAGTATAGTTTATCAACCTTGACATAAAATATCAATATAAAGATAATATAAGTAAAATAAAATTTCAAAAGAGGTATTTAAATGAGAAAAGATCAAAAAAGAGAAATTAAATTAATTATTGAGGAGTGTTGCTCTAGGGGAGTGTTTCCGGGGGCAAATGTTGCTATTTTATTAGAAGATGAGGAATATTTATTTTCGGTAGGGAAAAAATCAATTTTACCAAAGGAAGAATTAAATAGTATTGATACAATTTATGACATAGCATCTTTAACAAAAGTATTAGTTACTACGACATTGATTATGAAACTAATAGATATGGGAAAATTAAAGTTAGATACTCTTGTAAAAGATATAATTCCGGAATTTAGAAATAATAATAATATAAATATTTTTGATTTATTGACTCATACTAGTGGGTTGCCAGCTGATATAAAATTAGATTTAAGTGTAGATAAAGAGACAATAAGAAAAAAAATATATTGTTGTGATTCAGTATATGAAAAAAATACAAAAGTTTTATATTCAGATATAGGGTTTATATTACTTGGATTTATAATTGAAGAGATAGTAAGAAAGCCTCTTGATATAATAGCCAAGGAATTCATATTTACTCCATTAAATATGAATGATACTTCTTACTTACCAGATAGTAAATTATTTAATAGATGTGCACCAACAGAAAATTCTCCACATTTTCATAAGATATTAAGAGGAGAGGTTCATGATAGAAAGGCTTATTTAATGGGAGGAGTGTCAGGTCATGCAGGAGTATTTTCGGATATAGATGATATGAGTAAGTTTGCAAGGATGATTTTAAATAGAGGCGAATATAATAAAAAAAGGATTTTAAGTGAGAAATCAGTAGAATCATTATTTAAAACGCAAACTCCTATTGGTGAAATTAATAGAGGATTAGGTTATCTTACTTTTGATATAAGGAGTCCATTCAGTACGATGAACTCTGGTGAATCCATCTTCCATACTGGTTTTACAGGGACATCATTGTTGATTGATAAAGGAAATAAAATTTCGATAATAGTACTTAGTAATAGGGTACATCCTACAAGAGAAAATATTAAGATAATTGAAGAACGTAAGAAAATACATGAAAAGATAATGAGAATATTACTTAGCTAGCATAAAAATGTTGTTGAAGGAGGAAGTTTTATTGAGACTTCCTCCTTAATTTTTAATGGTTGTAAAATATTATTTCAAAAAATATAAAAATATATTGAAATAATATTTTTAATATGATAGACTTAGTATTGTAATAGATTACAAATATAAAGAGAGAGAGGTAATATACATGGAAAAATTAACAAGATTCATTGAGGAAAAGATAGCACCACCGCTAATAAAATTTTCTCAAATGAGGTACGTTCAAATTATTCAAAGAACTTTTATTACTTTTACAGGATTATTAATTGTTGGGTCATTATTCTTATTACTTGCATCATTCCCTGTACAAGGATATAAAGATTTTATTGGAACGTTTTCAGCTAAGTTTGCAGCAGCATCAGGAGTTGGTACATCATTCATAGGTTTATTTGTAGTAATATCAGCTTCTTTCGCAACTATAGAGTATTACAATAAAAATGGTGAAAATAATGATATTTTAGGACCAGTAATTCTTTCAGTTGCATGTTTCTTTTTAATAGTTCCAGCTCAAACTGTAAAAACTTTTATTGAAGGTAAAGATCCAGGAACTTTTGCAGGGGTTCCTACAGATTTCTTAGGGCCTAAGGGAGTATTTGCAGCACTTATAATTGCAATTGTTACCGCAGAATTATATCGTTTCTTTGTTCGTAAGAAGTTAGTTATAAAGATGCCAGAAGGAGTTCCTCCAATGGTTGCACAAGCTTTTGTCGCTTTAATACCATCACTATTAATAGTTACTTTCTGGTGGGTAATTAGAGTTGTACTTAATATTAATTTACCACAAATCATTATGAATGCATTCCAACCGCTAGTAAGCGCAGGTGATAGTGTAGCTACAGTAATGACATCAAGCTTCTTAAATCGTATACTTTGGTCAGTTGGTATACATGGAGGTAACGTAGTAGGTTCAGTTGCATCACCAATTTGGACTCAAATGAATGTTGCTAACCAAGCTGCTATGGCTGCTGGTGAATCATTACCACATTTATTTAGTGGTGTATTTTATGACAACTATATTTGGATAGGGCTAGCACCTTTATCAGCTATTATGTGCTTCTCTAAGTCAAAACGTATTAAAGCATTAGGAGTATTATCATTACCAGCGGCTTTATTTAATATTGGGGAACCATTAATCTTTGGATTACCAATAGTTATGAATCCATTAATGATGATTCCATTTGTTTTAAGTTATATGGTAATTGCAGTTGTAGCAGTTGTGTTAGTATCAACAGGTATTTTACCAGTACCAGTCTTAACAGTACCATGGATAACACCAGCCCCAATAAAAGCATTCTTATCTACTAATGGTAGTTTTGCAGCAGCACTTTTTGTTATAGCAACATGGGTTATATTAGCAGTTGTATTCTGGCCATTCGTAAAAGCTATGGAAAAGAATGATTTAAAAGATGAGTTATTACCAATAGATGGTAAATAGTAGGAGGAGAATATGTTAGGAATCTCAGTTTACTTTCAAGATTTAGATTATGATTATCTTGAAAAAGCAGCAAAGATAGGTGCAAAATATATTTTTACATCACTTCATATTCCAGAGGAAGATTATTCGGAATTAGATAAAAAGATGCCAATATTTTTAGAAACTTGTAGAAGTCTAGATTTAGAAATAGTTCCGGATGTATCTCCAGTAACTTTTGAAAAGTTGAATGTTCCACCTAAGGATTATAAGAAATTAAAAGAATTAGGATTTAAGGCATTAAGACTAGATTATGGATTTGATGACTTTGATACTATAAAGGAGTTATCAAAGAATTTCAAATTAATGCTAAATGCAAGTGTTGTTAATGAGGAATATTTAAAAGAGGCAAAAGAAGCTCAAGTAGACTTTACAAATATTTCTTTAACTCATAATTTTTATCCTAGAAATAATACAGGACTTGGACTAGATTATTTTAAAGAGAAGAATAGGGTGTTTAAGGAATATGGTTTAAAGGTACAAGCTTTTGTACCAGGAGATGATTTAAAGCGTTTTCCATTATATGAAGGTTTGCCAACTGTAGAAAGACATCGTCAAGTGCATCCATACGTTGCTGCTGTGGAATTAATCAAGAACTGTGGAGTAGATGATGTGTTAATAGGGGACAGTAAAGCTAAGATAGAAACATTAGAATATATAAATAGATATATAGAAGATAAAGTAATAACTATAAAAGCTCATTTTGAAAAAGAGTATGAGTATTTATATAAAGAGGAATATACTTGTCGTAAAGATTTTTCAGAATCAGTTTTACGTTTAATTACACCAAGAACATCTGGAATCAGACCATATAACAATGGATTCCGTAGAAGAGGCTCTATAACTATAGATAATGAGCTTATGGGTAGATATTGTGGAGAGATTCAATTACTTAAAAAAGATTTTGAAACTGATGCCAGAGTTAATACTATTGGTTTTATACATCCTGAATATGTAGATTTACTAGAATATCTGGATTATAAGACAAAGATTAGGTTCGTTAGAATTTAGAAAATAAGTATATAAGAAGATAAAAAACTAAGGAGGTTCCCAATGTCAGAAGTAAAAATCACTCATTTAATCACAGAAAAAAGAAATCAGAAAACTATGGGACTCGACGAAATGAGCATTTCTAGCTTTTTAAAAGTAATGAATGAAGAGGATTCTACAGTTGCCGAGAGCGTTAAAAAAGCACTTCCTGAAATAGAAGAAGCTGTAAAGCATATTATAGAGGCATTAAACAATAATGGAAGGTTAATATATATAGGGTCTGGTACAAGTGGACGTTTAGGAGTGCTTGATGCAGTAGAATGTCCTCCTACATTTGGAACTACCACCGAGGTAATGGGATTAATAGCAGGAGGTCCAAGTGCTTTTGTTAAGGCTAAAGAGGGTGCCGAAGACGAAAAGGAACAGGGAGCAAAAGATATAGTGGATGCAGAAGTTAAAAGCAATGATGTAGTAGTTGGAATAGCTGCTAGTGGAAGAACTCCTCATACTATAGGTGCATTAGAAAAAGCAAAGGAAATTGGAGCATTTACTGTAAGTTTAAGCTGTAACCCGAATAGTGAAGTAGGAAAAATTGCTGATGTTGCTATTGAAGTTGAAGTTGGGCCAGAAGTGATAACTGGTTCTACAAGATTAAAGGCAGGAACAGCTCAAAAATTAGTACTAAATATGCTTTCTACAGCCAGTATGGTAGGTATAGGAAAGACATATCAAAATCTAATGGTAGATATGAAAGCTACAAACTTGAAGCTTCTTGAAAGGTCAAAAAGAATTATAATGGAGGCTACAGGGTGTACCTATGAAACAGCAAGCATTAAATTTGAAGAATCAGATAGAGAATGTAAGGTAGCTATAATAATGGTACTATTAAATTGCAGTAAAGAAGAGGCAGTTAAGAGATTAAATGCAAGTAAAGGCTTTGTTAAGAAGGCTATAAATAATTAATAATTAAAAAGACTGTATTTTTATACAGTCTTTTTTCGAATAGGAGGTAAAGTATATGTATGCCGTAGGCTTAATGTCAGGTACTTCCTTAGATGGCGTAGATGCTGCGCTAGTAAAAATAAATGGAAGTGGTTTAGATACAAGAATAGAGATGATAGGATTTAATACTTATGTAATTCCAGATGATATAAAAAAAGAGATAAAAATGGCATGTAGTTTAGAGTATTCTAATGTGAGATTAATATGTAGCTTAAATTTTAAATTAGGATATTTATTTGCAGAATGTGTTAAGAAGATATGTGAAGAAAGTAACTTTGATATATCAAAATTGGATTTTATAGCTAGTCATGGACAGACTATTTATCATATTCCAAGGAAAGGTGAGGATGTGATTCCATCTACTTTACAGATAGGGGAAAGTGCTATCATAGCCTATGAAACCGGAAAAAAAGTAATTTCAAACTTTAGAGTTATGGATATGGCAGCTGGAGGGGAGGGAGCGCCACTCGTACCATTTAGTGAGTATATACTTTATGGAAGCAAGGGAGAAGGAGTGCTGCTTCAAAATATAGGAGGAATAGGTAATGTAACAGTGATTCCTAAGAATGCAGGAGTTGATGAAATTTATGCCTTTGATACTGGACCTGGTAATATGATTATTGATGAGGTAATGTTTAGACTCTTCAATAAAAGATATGATTTAAATGGAGAAACTTCAGCCATAGGTAATGTAAATGAAGAGATGCTGGAGTTTATGATGTCTAATCCTTATATAGATGCTATTCCACCTAAAACAACAGGTAGGGAAGAGTTTGGAGAACAATATGTAGAAGAGTTACTTAAGAAATTTAATTCTATTAAAAAGGAAGACATTGTTTCGACTGTAACTATGTTCACAGCAAAATCTATAGCAGAAAATTATAAGAATTTTATTTTAGATAAGCATGTCATTAATAAAGTTATTATAGGTGGCGGGGGTGCACATAATTCTACATTACTAAACTATTTAAGAGGATTATTACCTGAAATTCAAGTGGTAACTCAAGAGGAAGAAGGATATTCAAGTGATGCAAAAGAAGCAATTGCTTTTGTTATATTAGGAAATGAAACGATACATAGAAGTTTTTCTAATGTACCAAGTGCTACCGGAGCAAGGGAAAAGGTTGTACTCGGGTCTATATGCGAATGTCCTTTTGTAGGAGGAAATTAAATGAATGAATTAGCAGAAAAGTTAAACGAGAAACTATCAGCACCTATAATGTTTTTATCTGGGCAAAGGCATTTGAAGGCTATAAAGATGGCAATAATAGGAGCAATGCCATTGTTAACAGTATTAGGTACATTTTTATTAATTATTTCTTTAGGAATGAGATTTAATAGTGGTTTAATACAAGATAATAAGGCGGTTTTAGTACTTCCATATTTTCTTTTCAATGCTATATTATTTATCTATATTTCATATGGAATAGGATCAGAATTAAGTATTTCTTATGGACTTGATGGAAAAAAGGTTGGATTTATATCTATTTTTTCAACTATTTTAATTTTGTATGTTCAATATATTAACTTTGGGAAGACAAATATAAGCATTTATGAATATTTATTTTTATCGTATTTTCCTACAATTATAATTTCAATTATATCTGTAGAGTTGTATAGATTGTTTTCTAAGATAAGCCTAAAGAAATTAAATTTAAAAGAAGTTCCCGTAGCTGCTATAGAATACTTAGATGGAATTATTTCTATTTTTTTTGTGGTTATGATAATAACTATATTTGCTAATTTAATATCTGTTAATTGGATTACCCCTATAAGTAATATATTAACTATAGTAATGAACTTTATAGGGTCATATTTGGGTATGGTATTAATAGTAGTAATTACTTGCTTATTCTGGATTCTAGGTATACATGGAGTAGCTGTAATAGGTACTTTAATTAGACCTTTTTGGTTTCAAATGATATTCTTAAATGCATTTGCCCAAATAAATGGATTTGCTTGTCCATATATAGCTAATGAAATATTTTATCAATGGTTTATATGGGTGGGCGGATCTGGATGCACTATAGGACTTGTACTTTTGATGAGATACTTATCTAAGAGTAGTCATCTTAAGGATATCGGAAAGAGTACATTTATATCATCTTTGTTTAATATAAATGAAGGCGTGATATTTGGTACACCTATATCATGTAATAAAGATATAATGATACCATTTTTAATAGCACCACTTATATCTGGAACAGTAGGTTGGTTTGCCATGAATAGTGGATTGGTAAATGCCCCATTTATATTAGTACCATGGGTACTTCCAGCCCCAATAGGAGCTTTCATATCTACAGGTGGAGATATATCAGCTATTATTTTATGTGCTATACAAATAATAATATCAGTAATTGTATATTATCCATTTTTTAAATCATATGATAATAAATTATTTTGCGAGGAGAATAAAAAATGCGTAAGCTAGGAATTTCGATTTATCCAGAGAAGTCTACTAAGGAAAGAATATTAAAATATATAGACGAAGCACATGAGGCAGGCTTTAGCAGAATTTTTTCATGTCTTCTTTCAGCAGAAGAAGATAAAGAAAATATTAAAAAGACTTTTAAAAGCATAAATGAATATGCCTCAAAAAAAGGATTTGAAATAATAGTAGATGTAAGTCCAAAGGTATTTACAAAGTTAGGAATTAGTTATAATGATTTAACATTTTTTAAAGAGATAGGAGCAGATGGAGTACGTTTAGATGCAGGTTATAGTGGAAGTGAAGAATCAATTATGACTTTCAATCCTCAAGAGTTGAAGATTGAAATAAATATGAGTAATAATACAAATTATATTGATACTATAATGGATTATATGCCTAATAAATATAATTTAATTGCTTGCCATAATTTTTATCCTCATAGATATAGTGGATTAAACTTACAACACTTTTTAGATTGCACAGCTAGGTTTAAAAAGTATGGATTAAGAACAGCAGCATTTATTACTTCACAAAGTAGTGAAGCTTTTGGACCTTGGCCTGTAACAGATGGATTACCTACTTTAGAGATTCATAGAAATTTACCAATTCAGGTACAAGCTAAGCATTTAATTGCTTTAGGATGCATTGATGATATAATAATTTCTAATTGTTATCCAACGAAAGAGGAAATAAATGAATTGTCAAAAATGCGTAGGGATATGGTTACTTTTAATGTAAATTTAGTTGATAATCTTCCAGAAATAGAAAAAAAGATAATTTTAGATGAATTACATTTTAATAGGGGAGATAAGAGCGACAATATGATACGTTCTACTCAAAGTAGAGTTAAGTATAAGAACCATGAGTTTAAAGTATTTAATACTCCAGATATTTTAAGGCCAGGAGATATAATAATTGAAAGTAGTGAATATGGACACTATGCAGGAGAATTACAGATAGTATTAAATGAAATGGATAATAGTGGTAGAAGCAATGTGGTAGGTCATATTGTAGAAGATGAAGTATTTATTTTAAAAGAAATAAAGCCATGGCAAAAGTTTAGCTTTCAGAGTGTATAGGAGGTAAATATGTACTATATTGGAGTGGATGCAGGTGGTACCAAAACATTATTCTCATTATTTAACCATGAAGGGAATGTACTATATAAGGTGATTTTAGGTACTTGTCACTTTATGCAGGTTGGATATGAAGGATTGTATAGTGTTATTAAGGAAGGAATTAATAATATATTAGAAAATTCTCCAGTGGAGATTGAAAAAGAGGATTTAATAGTTTCTTTTGGATTAGCAGGCTATGGTAAAAACCCTGAAATAAGAGCAAATATAGAAAGTTCAGTAGAAAAAGCATGCAATGGTATTAAGTACTTATTACATAATGATGTTGAGATTGCAATGAAGGGTGCTCTAGGTGGGAAGGATGGAATAGTAGTAATAGCAGGAACTGGATCTATCGCATTCTCTATTAATAAAGGCAAGACTAAAAGATCAGGTGGCTGGGGATTCAGTATAGGTGATGAAGGTAGTGCTTATTGGATAGGTAACAAAACATTAAATGCTTTTTCAAAAGAAGCTGATGGAAGACTACCTAAAGGAGAACTATATAATATAGTTATGAATGAATGTGGCTTTGGTGATCCTTATGAGCTAATTTCTTATGTTAATGAGAATCTTAAATTCAAGAGAGAAGAGATTGCTAAGTTTTCATTAATTTGTTCAAAGGCAGCAGAAAAAAATGATAAAGTAGCTATTTCAATATTTAATGATGCAGGAAAAGAAATTGCTGAATTAATTAATTTACTTTTGCTTGACTTTAAAGAAGATAATGTACCTGTTTCCTATATTGGTGGTGTATTCAAATCAGAAGAACTAATAAAGACACCAATTATGAAATATATGAATAAAAGGGGCAGATTAAAAGCTCCTTTATATACCCCAGAGTATGGAGCATATCTTTATGGGATAGAAGAAAAATAAAATAAATTTAAGAAAGTGTTGAGCTATGAAAATGGCTCAACACTTTTTATATAGATATTTACTTTTTAAAAATTGAAAAGATATTATAAAAATACAGAAGGTTAGTATAGGGATGTTCCCATAATAAGAATAAAGTGTTCTATTATCAATTAAGTTTGCGGTTCCAGTTATATACCCTGAAGTAGATTTTTCAACTGTATTTAATATTGTACCTTTATTATCTATGGCTGCAGATATTCCAGTATTAGCGGAGATAAGTATATACCTATTCAATTCAATTGCACGCAATACAGAATGGCTAAGATGTTGTTCAAGCTGTTTTGATTCCTTAAACCATGAATCATTGGTGGCTACACAGAATATTTGCGCTCCCTTTTTTATTTCGCTTTTAGGTATGTCAGAAAAAACGGATTCAAAGCAAATAAATGGTCCTATTGTTCCGAAACTAGCTTTTATTGTAGGAGTGTTTTCATCTCCCTGTAAGTTATCTGAAAAAGCCTTTAATTCTTTTAATTTAGGAAAGGTTTTAAATATCATATTTGAGAAAGGAATAAATTCTCCAAAAGGAACTAAGTGCCCTTTTCTATATATGCCTGAAACATTTCCATCAGGATTAAAACAGTATAAAGCATTGTACTTTTTAAAATCAGAAAATGTAAAAGCTCCTACTAGTAAATTAGATTTATTTTTTATTGCAATTTCTTTATATAAGTTATATACATCCTCATTTTTATTTAAATATATTGGTACAGCTGTTTCTGGCCATATAACTAATTGAATATTAGGATTGTCTTTAAAAGATTCATTAGTTAACGATATATATGTATCTAAATTATCTTTTACAAACTTTTCCTTAATCTTATTATAAGAGGAGACATTCCCTTGAATAATAGAATAGTCAATAGTTGTATATTTATCATTTCCTATGTTTAAACATATATAGTTACCTATTGTAATAAAAAGTACTGATATACATAATATTGTTAAGGACCTTTTTCTGTTATTTTTGTTAAGTATAATTATTGAAAAAATACAGTTTATAAAAACTATAAAAAATGAAATAAATAAGCTTCCAAATATGGATGCTATCTGTATAAGGAATGGACAGTTAGTTAAGGGGAGAGAAAGAGTAAACCAAGGGAACCCCAATGACCCTAAACCTTGAAACCATTCTAAAAAAGTCCATAAGCTTGATATAAAGAAAGCTCTTTGAATTGCTCCTAAATTTAATATATTTAATAAAAAACTTATTAGAGAAAACAAAGCTCCTTCATAGATGCTAATAAACAACCAGCAACCAAGGATAATAAAGAAACTTGATAATTTATTAAATCCAAAGTTGGTAAGTGGGTATAGATACCATAGCCAATGAACTGCAAATAAATAAAAGATAAAGCCATATATAAAGCCGTATAAGAAGGCATTTGACTTAGAAAGCTTATTTTTCATTAAATAATATAAAAATGGAATTAAGCTTAAAAAAATAATAGGCCATAACTTTTGAAAATAAAAAGGTAAGGCAGTTAAAATTGCTGAGATAGCAGGACAAATAAATATATACATTAAAATCACCCAATATAGTTTTTGTGTAATATAATAAAAAATTCATTAAAACAGATAATAAATTAAAGAAAAGGTAAGGAGGAGAAATAATGACTAATAAATATAGAAAAAAGAGTAAGGAAGAACTTAAAAAGGTTTTATCAGAGGAAGAGTATAGAGTAACTCAAGAGAATGGTACTGAATATCCCTTTAGAAATAGATACAATGATAATTATGAAGAGGGGATATATGTGGATATAACTACAGGAGAACCACTATTTATTTCTACTGATAAGTTTAATTCAGGGTGTGGATGGCCTGCGTTTTCAAAACCTATAGATAGAAAGTTGATTAATGAAAAAGTAGATAGAAGTCATGGAATGGTTAGAACAGAGGTTAGAAGTAAAACCGGAGATGCACATTTAGGACATGTATTTTGTGATGGCCCTGAGGAGTTAGGTGGACTAAGATATTGTATCAATTCTTCAGCTTTAAAGTTTATACCAAAAGAAGAAATGAAAAAGAAAGGGTATGAAGAATATCTACATTTGTTGTAAAATATATATGGTATAATTTTACATAAGAATGGAGGAGCGATTATGGAACAGCTAGAAATAAAGAGAATAGATTATCAAAGGATAATGAAAAGGAGAAGAAAAAGAACTTATATAGTTTCGCTTCTGTTAATAATATCTATTTTAGGTATTATAATTTATGGACATTCTAAAAATAAAGTTGATTATTTATATAATATGGGAAAAGGTAGATATGTATTAGAGGACTTAAGGGACTTAAGGAAAGACTATGAGAAGGAACTAAATATACAAAATATAGATTACAACTGGGGAGATGGGATTGAACTAGGAAATAAACCCAAATATATTATTTATCATCATTCAGCATCCTCTAATTTGTCTCCAGAACAAATACATGATATGCACTTACAAAGGGGATGGAGTGGTATAGGATATCATTTCTATATTAGAAAAGATGGAACAATATATAGAGGTAGAAAAGAAGAAATGATAGGTGCTCATGCTAAAGGGAGAAACAGAGATAGTATAGGTATATGTTTAGAAGGAAATTTTGAAGAGGAATTAATTACATATAAACAAATGAATTCATTAGTAAAGCTCTCAGCAGATATGATAATAAAATATAACATTGAAGAATCTGAGAGGCATAAGGATGTTTATAATACACTATGTCCTGGAAAGAACTTTAATATAAAGGAAATACAAGAAAAAGTAGCTGATGAACTTATAAGATTAGGAGAAAAATAGAATTTTCAGAAAAATTAGAAAATAAAGACAATTTTATAGAACGCCTAAGGAAAATATTGTATAATTAAAATATAATTATCTTTTGGGTGGTGTATTTATGCAGCTAGATTTATATACTTTATATTTATATTCCTATTGTAAAGAGTATTTATTCTCAAATAATATAGATATAATAAAACTTGGAGCATTTTCAGATACATCTAATTGTATTTTTCTAGATGAATTTATAAGTGAAGAAAAGTTAGCTGATACCCCTATAGAATTTTTTAATTATTTAAAAAGAAGACAATGTTTTGATATCAAGATAGGAAAAAATAAAAAGAACGGTATAATAATTGAGTGTAGTTGTAGATATTCATTAGAATATTGGTGCAGAGATATATCTAAGGAGAAAGATGGACAATTAGTCTTTGTAAAGAAGGATGAATTATTATGGGCAACAAAATATAGACAACTTACCAAAGAAGATATTTATAATATAAGAAGAGATTTAAAATTGAAAAAATATAAAGAATAAAAATAAAAGACTCTGTTAATTCAGAGTCTTTTACCTTACATAGAGTTCACCACTTGTGGTTTTTACCTCTACCTTCTTACTACCATCACCATTAGTTACAGAGTAGTTATTATTATTTAAAAAGTTAGGTGTTAATCTATCACTATCAATATTACCTGATGAAGTACTAAATACTAAAGCATAACCAATAGATTCATTTATAAATAAATCTATGTCTCCTGAGGTAGAAGATATTGTAGATTTGTCTCCTAAGTTGTTAAGATATAACTCGGTTTCTCCAGAAGATGTAGAAGAAGAAAGCTCTCCTAGTGAAGAAACTGAAACTTTAATATCACCAGTTGAGGTGTTTAAGGTTGAATCAAGTGATTTTATATCAGATAAATCTATATCATTACTAGTAGTTTGAAGTTTTAAGGTTTTAGAAGTTAGATTTTTTAGTTGAATTTCTCCGCTATTAGAATTAATAAGAACATTTTCAAGATCTCCACCAGTAATTTCGCAGTCACCACTTATAGAATTTATATTAATATTATTTTTGTAAGTTAAAGGAACATAAATATTTATATTAATATCATTGTATCCGTTAGTATTCAAATTTACTGTAAATGTATTATTTAACGAAGAGATATCACTAACTATATTTGAGATAGTAATATCCCCTAAGGTATAGGAAGTACCATCTATTTTTATAACATTTCCATCATAAAATTGTATTTTTACATCAACTGATGAAGTTGTAATATCTATTGTTTTAATATCCGAGGAAAGTTCTTTTTCTAAAGAGCCTATATTTTTATAATTGTGCCAGTTAAAATTAAAATCATCATTCCATTTATTTATATAATTAGATAACTTAAAATCACTATTATAAAGAACAATAGCTGCAGATATATAAGAAGTAAGACTTATTATAGCAAGAACAGAGAGAAAAATTTTCATTTTTCTAGACATAAAGCTTTTCATTATATACCCTCCTTATTTGATAATTTATTTATAAGCTTTTTAATTATTAAAATTATAAATTTTATAAGATAAATTAACAGAATGAAGCATATTAAAGTAGCTGAAACTGAACCTATAGTAATTAAGAGAGTCACGGAAGTAGGAAAGTCAGCAAAGAATGCAGGTACTCCAAATCCTAAAATGGTAAAACCGAATTTTCCTAAAAGCATAAGTATTCCTGAGATACTAAAGGCAAAAGGTATTGCTAATAAACCTATTCCCAGTCCAAATACAGTTGCTAACCCTGCTACTCCAATAGGGAAAAACAATATTAACAAACCAATAACCATACAAATCTTTAGAATTGTATTAATTAAAGAATTAGATGAGTTATTAGTATTATTAGAGTATTTTTCATTGGAATCATCACTGTAATTAGTGTATGTTTCGTTGATAGGTTCTTTTTCTTCATAAGTATCTTCGTATTCTGTATTAGTGGCAGAAACTTGCATATAGTTACTTCTATATTGATTTACTATAGTATAGGGGTCACCAAGTTCCTCTATTATTTCTTCTTCTGTTTTTCCATCAGATTGTGCATTGGAAAAGTGTTCTTTATAGTCATATAAAATTTCTTGTAATTCATGAGCAGGAAAATCTATTAAACCTTCTTCAAGAATTTTAAAAAATTCCATTTTATTCATATTCTAAGCCTCCTAATAAAATATTGTTTACTGAGTTTTGAAAGTCTAACCATTCTCTTTCTAGCTCATTTTTTATTTTATATCCAGACTCTGTAAGTCGATAGTATTTTCTAGGTGGTCCTTCTTGAGATTCCTGTAAATATGTTGTGAAGTAGCCCTCGTTGGTTAATCTTCTAAGAATAGGGTATATAGTTCCATCAGATATAGAAATATGCTTTGATATTTCATTTACTAGTTCATATCCATAGCAATCTTTTTTAGAAAGTACTGATAAGACGCATAGTTCTAAGATTCCTTTCTTTAACTGTATGTTCATTACCAAGCCTCCTATGTTATTTTATAACTATATTATATGATTTGGTATTATACAATACAAGATAGTGAATGATGTTTAATATAAAGTTAAGATTTCTTAATTTTTTATTAAAAAGTGGATGTGTATAACTATTATAAGTTATTAACAGTGAGAAGGCTGATAAATACAAGGTTTTGTTTATAGTGTGGATAAAGTGAACAAAAATGTGGATAAATTATTTTAATTGGGGATTAAGATTAATATAAGTGTGGACACAATATATATGAATAAGATATATTTCTACAACAATATAGAGAATATTGCATAAAAAATTATTATCAGTTAGAATTTGTTACATATAGATAGTAATTTTTGTTGATAACTATACACAAAATCCACAAAACTGTGGATTAAATCTGTGGATAATGTGGATAATGAGGTGGAAAAATGAAATATAATAAGAAAATTATAAAAGCAAGCTTTATAAAAAGACCTAATAGATTTAATGCATCTGTATTAATTGATGGGGAAGAAATTGTAGTTCATGTTCCTAATACAGGAAGATGCAGAGAAATATTGATTCCTGGATGTACAGTTTATCTAAGGGAGGAGTTAAATCCAAATAGAAAGACTAAGTATGATTTAATAGCTGCAATTAAGGGAGATAAGTTAATAAGTATTGATTCACAAATTCCTAATAAGGTGGTAAAAGAAGCATTAGAATTAGGAGCTGTGGAAAAGTTAAAAAAATATAATAATATATTAAGTGAGAAAACTTTTGGAGATAGTAGGTTCGATTTTAAATTATCTAATGATGATGGAGAAGAATATTATTTAGAAGTAAAGGGTGTAACTTTAGAAGAAGAAAGAAGATGCAGATTTCCTGATGCACCAACTGATAGGGGAAGAAAACATTTACTTGAGTTAATAGAAGTTAAGAAAAGTGGCAGAGGGGCTGGGGTATTATTTTTAATACAAATTGAAGATGTAATATCCTTTACTCCTAATGATGAAACAGATCCTAAGTTTGCAGAAGCTTTAAGATTAGCTAATGAAAATGGTGTGGATATTTTTGCTTATTCTTGTAGGGTTACAGAGGATGGTATTACTTTATATAAGCCTTTAGATATTATATTGTGATAGAAAATTCTCTATGATATAGTTAATAGTATAATTGTATTTGGGGGTAAGCTATGAAATTTATTTATTGTCCTAAGTGTGGAGCTAAGTTAGAAGAAAAATATAGTTGGGATGAAGGTGGAGTACCCTATTGTGTAAAGGATGATTTGTTATTCTTTGATGTGCCTAAACCTTGCATTATGGTGGCTGTAATTAAAGATGATGAAGTTTTATTATTAAAGCAAAGTTATATTTATAAGAATTCTAGAGTTCTTATTTCAGGGTATATAGGTATAGATGAAAAGGCAGAGGATACAGTTCATAGAGAAGTTTTAGAGGAAACTGGAATAAAAATTGATAATGTTAGATTCTTAGGAACGGAATATGTAGAAGGTAAGGAATTGTTGATGCTTACATTTATGGCCTTTTATAAGGATGGACATATAATCAAATCTGATGAAGTTGAAGCTGTTTCTTGGGAAAAACTCAATAAGTCTTTAGAATTAATGAGTGAAGATGTAATAGGAAAAAAGGTTATTAAAAAAGTACTAGATATTTTAAAAAGATAAGATCTTAGTCTAGCTAGGATCTCTTTTTGGGTAAAGTAGTATAAGAGTATAATTTTTATTTATAAAATTAATATATTTTTTATAAAAATACTCAATTAATATCTTATAATATATTTAGGAAATAACATAATAATTAAAAGGGAGTGTAGGGAATGGAGAAAGAAAGCAAATTCCTTCCTGAAATTAAGGGGACTTTAAGAAATCATGTGGTTGAAGTTCCACCTGAAATCAGAAATTGTGGAGGAATAAAAATATTTGGCAAGAGAATTAAATCATTATTATTTACTACAGATGTAGCAATTATAAGAAATACCAATGCAGATGCTATTATCGCAGTTTATCCATTTACCCCACAGCCTCTTATTACGGAAGCGCTAATAATGGCAGCTGATGTACCTGTATTTTGTGGAGTAGGAGGAGGAATAACTCAAGGGAAAAGAGTTGTAAATCTTGCTATGGATGCAGAGTTTAAAGGTGCAATGGGTGTAGTTGTAAATTCTCCTACATCAAATGAAGTAGTTAGGAAAGTAAGAGCAACTATAGATATACCTGTAGTTGTTACAATAGTATCTGAATATGAAAATATAGCTGAAAGAATTGAATCAGGAGCTACAATTTTGAATGTATCAGGAGGAAAGAATACTCCTAAGATAGTAAGAAAGATAAAAGAGCAGTTCCCAGAGTTCCCTGTTATAGCTACAGGTGGTCCAACAAGGGAAAGTATTAAAGAGACAATATTAGCAGGAGCAAATGCTATAACATATACTCCACCAACTACAGCAGAGGTAATGAGTGAATTGATGGATAAGTATAGAGAATTTTAGAAGAATGTGGATAAAAATATTGAAATAAGTGAAAAATATGGTATCATAAGTTTAAACCTTGAGTAAAATAATATAGCAGGAATATGCCTAGGGTAGAGGTGCCAAAGCAAATAGTAGTTAATCAGAGTCGGCAGATGAAGAAGATTAATGAAAGGTGTTAGGCCGAAGAAATAGTATTTGCAGATGCTTTTTCTGGTTATATATAGAATATATATATAACTGTCACAAAGTGTGATGAGCTACAAGGTACATTATCATAATGTATTTTAACAAGTTTAGATTTGTTTAGTAGTAGTCACAGAAGATTCTGTGACATTTTTTTTACTCTAAAAGGTTAATTTTAAAATTGGGGGCTTTATGTATGAAATTATTTGGAAGCATGGAAGTAAGAGACCAAGAGTTAATAATTGGGGGCGTTAGGGCAAGTAATTTAGTAAAAGAATATGGAACACCTTTATATGTAATGGATGAAAAGTTACTTAGAGATACCTGTAATGAGTATTATAAAAACTTCAAATGTGATGAAGAGGGAAATAGGGTAGCTTTTGCAGGAAAAGCATTTTTAACAGTAGAAATGGCAAAGTTAATAAAAGAAGAGGGATTATGTCTTGATGTAGTTTCTGGAGGGGAATTATATACTGCATATAAAGCAGGGGTTCCTATGGAAAGAATATATTTTCATGGAAACAATAAGACCCTAGATGAGATAGAATTAGGAGTAAAATTAGGTGTAGGTAGGTTTATTGTAGATAATTTATATGAAATGGAATATCTTGATAAGTTTGCTAAGGAGTATGGAAAGGTACAAGATATATATTTAAGAATTACTCCAGGTATAGAAGCACACACCCATGATTATATAAAGACAGGTCAAATAGATTCTAAGTTTGGCTTTGCACCAGTTGGAGATATTATCATGTCTGCTATTAAGAAAGCAATATCTCTAGAGAATATAAATTTATCAGGGCTTCATTGTCATATTGGTTCTCAAATATTTGAATTAGAACCTTTTGAAGATGCAGCGGAAGTAATGCTTAATTTAATAAACAAGATAAAAAATGAAACTGGATATATTATAGATGAGTTAGATTTAGGTGGAGGATTTGGTATATACTATACAGAAGCAGATTCACCTAAAGAAACAAAAGAATATTGTAAGGCTATTTTAAATAAGGTTGATTATGTATGCAAAAACCTAAATATTAAGAAGCCAATCTTGACTATAGAGCCAGGACGTTCAATAGTTGGAAATGCAGGGTTAACTTTATACAAAGTTGGAGCAATTAAGGATATACCTAAGGTAAGAAAGTATATTTCAGTAGATGGAGGTATGGTTGATAATATTAGACCAGCTCTTTATGATGCTAAGTATGAATGTTGCATAGCCAATAAAATGAATGAAGATTGTATTGAAAAGGTAACTATAGCTGGAAAGTGTTGTGAATCAGGAGATATCTTAATTAAGGATACAATGTTACCAGTTTGTGAAACTGGAGATATTCTTGCAATCATGTCAACAGGAGCTTATGGATATTCAATGTCTAATAATTATAATAAGATTCCAAAAGCTGCAGTAGTAATGACAATGGAAGGTAATTCAAGGGTAGTAGCTAAGAGAGAAAGCTATGAAGACTTAATAAAAAATGAAATAAATTAGCTAATTATTAAAAGGTTATATTAAGTTTTATATAGCCTTTTTTTTATGTCGAAATATTGGGTATAATAACAATAATAAAATATTTATTTTTTATTAAATATATTGTAAAGAGGTTATAAAAAACATTTAATATGTTATACTTAAAATATGAATTTGGGGAAAGGAAGGATAAGATATAGACAGATGAAAGAAGTGTTTACAGTAGATAGAATAGAGGGTGACTATTTTGTAATAGAAACACCAGAAGAAGATATAATAAATGTAGAGAAGTATTTAGTAGAAAGTGGAGCTAAAGAGGGAGATTGTTTAGTAAAGAAAGATGGCCACTTCCGTATAGATATAGAAGAAACTAAAAAAAGAAAAGAAGAAATTTCAAACTTAATGAAGGGAATGTGGGCTGATTAATGAGTGAGCAAAAGAGTAATTTTATAAAAGACTGGGTATTACCAATCTTACTAGCATTTGTAATTGCTTTATTAATTAAGCAATTTTTAATATTTAAAGTTGAAATACCATCAGGTTCAATGATTCCTACTTTAAATGTTGATGATCAGTTATTTGTTAGTAGGATATACAACCTTGATAACATAAAACGTGGAGATATACTTGTGTTTAGGTCAGAAGAATTAGATGATATGCTAATTAAAAGAGTAATTGGTCTTCCAGGAGATAAAATTGATATAGAAGATGGAGTAGTATCGGTAAATGGCGAAGTTTTACAAGAAGATTATGTAGTAAATAATGATCACTTTTATGGTAAATTTGAAGTGCCAGAAGGGAAATACTTCTTCTTAGGAGATAATAGGCCAATATCTCATGATTCTAGAAAGTGGATAAATCCATATATTGATGGAAAATATATAGAAGCTAAGGCACAAATAAAAGTATATCCATTTAAGGATTTTGGTAGTATAAAGTAATTTTACGAAAGAGGTGAATATAGGTATGGAAAAGGAACCTAAAAAGAATAAGTCGTCTTTTTGGACGTATTTTATATTAATTGGAGCAATATTATTCATGGTTAGCTATGGAAGAAATATGTATAAGAATCAAGAGATTTCATACAATGATTTCTTAGCACTAATGCAAAAAAAGCAAATAACTAAAATAGTTATATCTAAAGAGAATTTAATAATAACTCCAAGTGAAGATTCAGAATATAAAGGTAAAACATTATATACAGTAAATCTTAATGATGAAGAATTAATAAAGGAATTAAAAGAGTCAGATGATATAGAATTCTATGGAACAAATCCAAAAGAGTCTGTTTTATTAGAGAGTTTAATTTCTATGGCAATTCCACTGTTACTTTTATTCTTTATGTGGAAAATGGTTTTCAATAGAATGGGTAAAATGGGTGGAGGAATGGGCTCCATAGGAAAAAATAATGCTAAGGTATATGTTGAAAATGAAATTGGTGTAACATTTAAAGATGTTGCAGGACAAGAAGAGGCCAAAGAATCATTAGAAGAGGTAATTGATTTCTTAAATTGTCCAGCTAAATATACTGAAATAGGTGCAAAACTTCCAAAGGGAGCATTATTAGTAGGGCCTCCAGGTACAGGAAAAACACTTATTGCTAAAGCTGTAGCAGGTGAAGCAAAAGTGCCGTTTTTCTCATTATCAGGTTCAAGTTTTGTAGAAATGTTTGTTGGTGTTGGTGCATCAAGAGTAAGAGAATTATTTAAGGATGCAGAAGCGAAAGCACCATGTATAATATTCATAGATGAAATTGATGCTATAGGTAAGAGTAGAGATAATCAGCTACAAAGTAATGATGAAAGAGAGCAAACTCTAAATCAATTACTTTCTGAAATGGATGGCTTTGATTCTTCTAAAGGTATTGTAATACTAGCAGCTACAAATAGACCAGAAATTTTAGATAAGGCATTATTAAGACCAGGAAGATTTGATAGAAGAATAATTGTAGATAGACCTGATTTTAAAGGTAGAGAAGCTATTCTTAGAGTACATGCTAAAAATGTATGTTTAGATGCAGAAGTTGATTTAAAAGAAATAGCTAAAGGAACTCCAGGTGCAGTTGGGGCAGATTTAGCAAATATTATAAATGAAGCTGCTTTAAGAGCTGTAAAACATGGAAGAAAAGCAGTTTTACAAGAAGACTTAAGAGATGCTGTGGAAGTTATAATAGCTGGTAAAGAAAAGAAGGATAGAATACTTTCAGATAAGGAAAAGAAAGCTGTTGCATTCCATGAAGTAGGACACGCACTTGTGGCTGCCTTATTAGAAGGAACAGATCCAGTACATAAGATTACTATTGTGCCTAGAACTATGGGAGCTTTAGGGTACACTATGCAACTTCCTGAAGAGGAAAAATACTTGATTTCAAAAGAAGAGCTTATGAATCAAATTATGGTTATGCTTGGTGGTAGATCTGCTGAAGAAGAAGTATTTGGGCTAATATCTACAGGAGCATCTAATGATATTGAAAGAGCAACTCAAACTGCAAGAAGTATGGTTACTATGTATGGTATGAGTGAAAGATTTGATATGATGGGGCTTGAATCAATGCAAAATAGATACTTAGATGGTAGAGCCGTAAGAAATTGTAGTGAAGAAACTTCTACTATAATAGATGAAGAAATACTAAAAGTAATAAAAGATGCTCATAATAAAGCTAGAGCGTTATTAAGAGAAAATAGAGATTTATTAGATAAGATATCTGAGATATTATTAGAGAAGGAAACTCTATTTGGAGATGAATTCATGGCAATAGTATGTGAAAAATATCCAGAGCTAAAAAAAGAAGAATCTAAAGAAAAGGTTGAAGGAGTAAAGACTGAAACAGTTGTTGAAGTTGATAATACTACTGAAACAGAAGATAAAACAAATAATGAATAATAATATATAGTAAAAAAAATCACAGTTGCCTAAAATAGACTACTGTGATTTTTTAGCCTAGTTATTTTGGAGGTGTTTTTTTGAATAAAGATTTAGAGTTTATTATGGAAGAAGGAAAGCTAGAGGAGACACTTAAAATTTTAAATAATGAAATTTTAAATTACCTATCTAAGAGAAAAAATATAACAGATTATATAGTTGATTACAGAAAAAAAGTAATTGAAGAATATAGAGATGATGAAGATAAGATAATTGAATACTTTGACCATGAAAACTATGTTAAGGAAGAAGCGTTTAAGACTATAGATAAGAGATTAAAGGAATTTACTATATTAAAGGATTCTCCTTACTTTGGTAAGATAACTTTCACAGAAGAGGATGAGGGAGCAGAGGAATTCTATATTGGTAGATTTGGGTTAACACCAGAAGATAGTTATGACCCTGTTATAGTAGACTGGAGAGCACCAGTTGCATCATTATTTTATAAAGGTACATTAGGAGAAACTACTTATGAGTGTCCTAATGGAGCTGTAAATGCAAATCTTTTAGGAAGAAGACAGTTAATAGTTAAAAAAGGTGAACTTAAAGGTTTATTTGATTCAGCTATAGATGTAAAAGATGATATACTTCAAATGGTCTTAACATCTAATTCAAGTGAAAAGTTAAAAGATATAGTAATGACAATCCAAGAAGAGCAGGATGAAATAATAAGAGCTCCAAAAGATAAGGTTGTTGTAGTAAATGGAGTAGCGGGGTCAGGTAAAACAACTATAGCCCTTCATAGAGTTTCATATTTACTTTATAATTTTAGAAAGCAATTTGGCGATAAGGTATTAATACTTGGACCTAATGACATATTTATGGATTATATTGGTCAGGTTTTGCCTACCTTAGGTGAAAGTGGAGTTACTCAAATGACATTCCAAAACTTTGCTATATCAGAAATAGGTTTAGAAGAACCAGTAAAAGGTTTCTCTGAATATATAGAAGAAGCAATGAGTGGAAATGAAGAAGCTCTTAAAGAATATAAGTATAAAAGTTCTAAGAAATTTACAGAGTTATTAGATAAGACTTTAGAAAAGATGAATGAGGAATATTTTGAAATACAACCTGTAAGATTCTTTGATGAAGAGATTGTTTCTGTAGATGAAATTAAAGAATTATTTACTAAATATTATGGATATATGCCTCTATTTAGAAGAAGTGAAAAGATTAAGAGAATACTTACTTCTAAAATTAAGGATAAGAGAGACGAACTAGTAAGGGAATTAGAAGCTAATATTAAAGAAGAAATATCAAAGTTATCTCCAGATGAATTAGAAATTGAAAAGAACAATCTTTTATTTAAGAGAAGAATAAGAATAAGGGAAATTGTTAGAGGGGTGATGAATTCTAGAGATGAGTTAGAATCATGGATTAATCACGAAGATACAGTAAGCCTATATAAAAGAATAACTAATACTGAAGCTCTTGGGTATATGGATTTAGCAGGAATATTATATTTAATGGTTATGCTTGAGGGCAAAAAGTGTAAAAAAGAATATAAGCATGTAGTAATTGATGAAGCGCAAGATTATAATACAACACAATTTAAGCTTATAAAGGAGCTTACTGGATGTAAGAGCTATACTATAGTTGGAGATAGTAATCAAAGACTAATTACAACATTAGAAGAGCCAGCTATGTTAAATCTAGAAGAAGTATTTGGAGATGCTGTTAAGGAATTTAGTTTGTTAAAGAGCTATAGATCAACTCAACAAATAATGGAATATGCAAGTCAATTCTTAAATGAAGATAAGGTTATACCTTTAGTTAGAGAGGGAGAACCTGTTATAGAAGAAGAAACTACATCTAAGGAAGATTTAGTTGAAACCATTGTATCTATAATAGAAGATTATCAAGAAGATGGATTAGAGAGCATAGCAGTTATAACTAAAAATAAAGAAAATATGCCAGAGATATCAGGTTTGTTAAAAGAAAGAATTAAGATAATGAGCTTTGATAGAGATGATTTAATCTACAATGGAGGAAATGTATTAATCCCTGCATATTATGCAAAAGGTCTAGAATTTGATGGAGTAATAATTCTAGAAGAGGGAGAAGAAACTCCAAGCTTAGTTAAATATATTATGTGCACAAGAGCACTTCATAGGTTATCTATAATAAAAAAGCAGTCATAAGACTGCTTTTTTACTGTTTAGGAGTGCAGTGATGGAACAAGCAAAATAAATATTCCCCCACCTTTTTTACTTGGTATATTTCTCTATTTTTTTCAAGGTATCTTTATATATATCATCAACTACAGAAAAATCCATGGCCTTAATATAATAACTTTCAAGTTCATCATGGAAGCTTTTAGCTTTTTTAATACATTGCAAAGCCTTAGTTATAAGAGTATCAAATAAAACTTTATCATTTTCAACTTCTGATTTTCTAGAAGATAGAGCTTGAGGTGAACATAAGTCCTTCATATCATATACAGTGCAATCATAGGAAAGTCTGCTTATTTCATTTGTTGTAAATATTCCAGTTGATATTTCTGGAATTATAATATTTTCTAATCTTTCTGGAATTAGAGGGTCGTGTAAATATTCAACGAAGTAGCCTAGCTTTTGAGCTTCAGATCCTATATATCTTAATATATCAGTTTTGCCAAAGCCAGGACCGCCTTTTAAAGTATATAATTTATCAACATTAGAGGATAACGCCTTATTGTAAGTGACTATTCCATTAGGTGTAAAAGCCGTACCAAATAAATGTCTCTCGCCACCAAAGCCTGATTTTGAGGAGGTTAATATTTCACCTTTTATTTTATCCATAAAAGTATTTACCTTATAAGAGTTTAAGGACTCATAATTTAAAGTGCTCCAATCTTCATGAACACTTTTTGCTGCTCCTAAAAATCTGTATGCTCGCTTAAAGGTTTTTCCTATTTCTTTGTTAATACTAATTAGTTCTTTTTTGTTCTTGCTAAGTACATCCATATCAAGAGCTGTTCCTAAGTTTACTATCTCATCTACAGCCCCTGGAGTAATAGGATCTACAACGTGAGGTGAAGTCCCATCTAGTATAGCTACGTTAAGTTCCTTGATTACTAAACCATCTAAAGAGTTATTATCTGAAGAACAATGATGGTATTCAAGGGAATAGCCAAGATCTAAAAAGTAAGCGCCTATCTTTTTCATGAATGAAGATTTACCTGTACCAGGCCCACCTTTAAGGCAAATTATTTTGTTAGCATCTTCTTGCGTTAAGATATACCTATAGAAAGAATAAAAACCTTTGGAAGTGTTACCACCTGGAAATAAATCTCTTTGTTTAGAATAATTCATACTTTGCTCCTATACTCAAATTATATTTTCAAATCAATATAATATATGATTTATATGAGTAAGGTGATAAAAGTTTTATAAAAATAAGCTATGCATAAAGTTACTTGATAAATAAGGAAAAGTGGTATAAATATAAGTGTTTTGCATAATATTAAGGGATAATTTTTAATGGTATGGAAAAATATTAAAAAAATATACAAAGGGTATTGCATAAATATAAAAGTATGGTGTATAATTATACCATAATAAATGAAAGATAAGTTTTAGAAATAAAGGGGGACAACATAAAATGAAAAAAGGATTATTAAAGAAGCTATTTGCTACAACACTTGTTGGGGCTATGGCAATTTCAATGGTTGCATGTGGGGGAGAAGATGCAGAAAAGAAGGACATGCTTACTCAAATCAAAGAATCAGGGAAATTTACAGTAGGTATGAGTATAGATTATGCTCCATATGAATTCTTTGTTATGGAAAATGGAGAAAAGAAACAAGTAGGAATGGATGTTGATTTAATAGCTGAAATTGCAAAGGATATGGGAGTTACTTATGAAATTAAGGAAATGGACTTTGATACAATTTGTGAATCAGTAGCTAATGGAGTTATTAACATGGGAGTTTCAGGACTATCTCCAGAACCAGAAAGAATGGAACTAGTTGATTTCTCAGATATTTATTTTGAAGCAGAGCAAGGAATATTAATATCAAAGAAAAATGCTGACAAAATAAAGAGCATTGACGACTTAAAAGGAATGAAAGTTGGGGCACAAACAGGATCTATTCAAGCAAGCATTGCTAATGAAATAGAGGGAGCAAAGGTAACTTTATTAAAGGATGTACCAACATTAGTACAAACTTTAAAAAGAGGAGATTTAGACGCGTTAATAGTAGAGTTACCAGTAGCAGATATTCAAGCAATAGTTAATGATGACCTAGCAGTGGCTGAGGAGAAGATTCAAGATAATTCAGGCGGTGGTTCAGCAGTAGGTATTCCAAAGGAACAAGATGCATTAAAGGAACAAATAAACAAGACTATAAAAAGACTTAAAGACGAGGGCAAAATACAAGAGTTCTATGAAAATGGAGTTAAGTTAAGTAAGAACGAAGTTGTAGAGTAGAAAGTTTTAAAGTCTCTTAAGGTTTTAAGAGACTTTTATTTTTGATAAGGAGGAAGCAATGAGGGAATTAAGTTTTACATTTTTAGAAAAGTATTATCCTGTGTTTTTAGAAGGTATAAAGTGGACAATCAGTATAGCTTTAGTGACTGTAATTATGGGGGTAATATTAGGATCCATATTATGCTTAATGAAAACTGTAAAAGTGAAGTTTTTCAATATTAGAATTATAGAATCTTTACTGACAGCTATTTTAAGAATAGTTTCTAATGTATATGTGGAAATAATTAGGGGTACACCTCTACTTTTACAAATATATTTAGTGTTCTTTGGACTTCCAGCTTTAGGAGTTAAATTTGGAGCATTTACCTCATGTGTTATAGCCTTATCATTAAATTCAGCAGCATATGTATCAGAAATAATTAGGGCAGGTATAGAAGCTGTAGATAAAGGCCAAATGGAGGCTGCTAGAAGCTTAGGAATGACAGAAGCAAAGGGAATGATATATATAGTTATTCCTCAAGCTATAAAAAATATTTTACCTGCTATAGGTAATGAATTTGTTGCAGTTATAAAGGAATCTTCAATGGCGTCAACTATTGGAGTTGCAGAAATAATGTATGCAGTTAATGTAGTTAAAGGTGCTACATGGAAGAGTTTTGAGCCATTAATAGTAGCAGCAGCTTGTTATTTTACAATAACATTTACTTTAGGAAGATTGCTTGGAATTCTTGAAAGGAGGTTGAAGGCTAGTGATTCACGTTAACAATTTACACAAAAGCTTTGGAAAAAATGATGTTTTAAAGGGAATTAATGAGCACATAAATAAGGGGGAAGTGGTAGTTGTTATTGGACCATCTGGTTCTGGAAAATCAACTTTTTTAAGATGCCTTAACCTTTTAGAAGTACCTACTGAAGGGAAAATAATATTTGAAGGTAATGATATTACAGATAAAAAGAATGATATTAATAAGTTAAGACAAAAGATGGGTATGGTATTCCAACAATTTAATTTATTCCCTCATAAAACAGTGTTAGAGAATATAACTATTTCTCCGATTAAAGTTAAAGGGATAAATAAAGAGGAAGCTAATAAAAAGGCTATGGATCTTTTAAAGATGGTAGGGCTTGTTGACAAAGCGGAAGCTTACCCATCATCCCTATCTGGAGGACAGAAGCAAAGAATAGCTATAGCTAGAGCACTTGCAATGGAACCTGATGTTATGCTTTTTGATGAGCCAACATCTGCATTAGACCCTGAAATGGTAGGAGAAGTTTTAGGAGTAATGAAAGACTTGGCCAAGGGCGGAATGACAATGGTTATAGTTACTCATGAAATGGGATTTGCTAAAGAAGTTGGAGATAGAGTTTTATTCATGGATGGGGGAGTAATTGTAGAACAAGGAACTCCTGAGGAAATATTCAACAATCCTAAGAATCCAAGAACAATAGATTTCTTATCAAAGGTACTTTGATAGGTACAAGGTAAAAAGGTAAAAAAGATAGATAAAAGGAAGTTGCGCAGCAACTTCCTTTTATCTGCCTACTTACCTAGTACCTTTTTATACATAATCATTATCTATTGTTATTATACAATTATATTCCGGATGTATGGATTTAATTGCTGTTATTATATCTTCTTTTAACTCATCAACACTCATAATCTTCTTAAGATTTTCCGGGTTAACAACAACATCAAAAATTAAGTTCTTCTTTTCACCCTCACCAACAACTCTAAAGTCATGCATAGATTTTATTAAAGGATTATATTTTATTATTTTATTAATCTCATCATAAGCTAGCTTAACTTCATCAGTAAATACACAAATAGGATCCATATGAATAACTAGATATATATTTAACTTGCTAGAAATTTCTCTTTCTGCTGTATCAATTATTTCATGAATTTTCATAACTGATATATCAGATGGAATTTCTGCGTGAATAGATGCCATACATCTTCCCGGTCCATAGTTGTGAATAATTAAATCATGAACTCCTGTAATATGTTCATATGATAGAACTAAATCTTTAATATTATTAACTAATTCTGGGTCAGGAGCTTCTCCTAAAATAGGATTTATAGTTTCTTTAATAAGAGTATAACCAGAATATACTATAAATACTGCTACAATAAGACCGAAATACCCGTCTATAGGAAAGGATGTAAATTTAGATGCTAAAAATGAAATTGTAACACAAGAAGAAGTAAAAACATCTCCTAATGCATCTACAGAAGCAGCTTTCAATGCAGAAGAATTAATAGTATTACCTACAAATTTATTGAATCTTGATAACCAAAGTTTAAATAAAATTGATACTAATAATAGTATAAATGGTATAAATTCAAATGTTATACTAACAGGATTAAGTATACGTTCAAAAGATGATTTGATAAACTGTATACCTACTAGCATTACCATAAATGCTACTATTAAAGCTGATATATATTCCATTCTACCATGTCCAAATGGATGTTCAGCATCAGCAGGCTTATCAGCCATTTTAAAACCAATAATTGTAACGATAGAAGAAGCAGCATCAGATAAGTTATTAAATGCATCTGCCATAATAGCAATACTTGAAGCTACTACACCTACTGTAAGTTTGGTAGCGAATAAAATTAAATTAACTATTATTCCTACTACACCACCAAGTATTCCATAGGCACTCCTTACCTTTTCACTTTTTATGTCCTCACTGTTTTTTATAAACTTCTTTACTAAAAAGTTTGATATCAACAACATCAACTCCTATCATTCTCTATAAATATATATTATTGTATATCACTTAAATATAATAATCAATTATATCACTAAAAATGCAGAAAATCTGTACTTAATTTTGGATGAATATGGTATAATCAATTATGTAAATTAGTGGTAAGTGAGGAGGGGGATATCATGAAGAAGGCTATTACAGAAGTAAACGGAATAAGCATAACTAAAAACTTAATTGGAATAAACTATACAAAAGGAATATTTATAAAGCCTAAATATATAGTTATTCATGATATATCAGATAATAGATTTACTACTATGAGGGAGTATAGAAATTATATTGCTAGAGAGAAGGATGCAAAGGAATCTATACATTATTTAGTAGGACCAAGGAATGTGATAAAGTTACTGGAGGATGATTGGAGAGGATGGCATGTAGGAGACAAGCCATCTAAGGATGTAACCAATTCTAACAGTATTTCTGTTGCTATGTTTATTAGAGATAGTAGGGATATAAATAGAACCTTAAAAAATGTAATAGTATTAGTTAATAAACTTAGGGAAATTTATGGTATAGGAATTAATAATGTAAAAAGACATTATGATGTTACAGGTAAGATTTGTCCTGAGTTATTATTGAATGAGAAGGCTTGGAATAGATTTAAGCTTGCTTTAAAGGGGTTAGAAAGTGAATTGACGCCTATAGCAAAAGGGAAAATTATAGGAGTGCTTTCATCATTAAACTTAAGAAAAGAGCCTAATGATGAATCGGAGGTAATAGGTAGAATCGCTTCAAAAGATAGTTTTAATATATACGAAAAACAAGGAGAATGGGTAAAGACTACCTATGAAACTGAAGATAAAATAATAGTAGGTTATTTAAATAAAGAATATATAGAAATAGAAGATTTAGGTGTAGAAAAGGAAGAAGTTATAGAGGATATAAGTGAAGAAGAGGCGTTAAAAGAAATAAGTAAGTTTTATAAACAACCTACAAAGACATACAATGCCTTAGAAGAGCTAGAAAAATTGAGCAAAAGTAAAGATAGTATAATAGAAGTTCCTAAGGTAGAGAATAGTACTATAATTGAAAAAAGAAAAGTAACTGTTCCTACAATAAAAAGAGACATAAATAGGGAAGGAACTGTTGTAAATATAGATACCAATTTAGCTGTAAGGAGAGGTGCAGGAGAAGAAAATTATGTAGTAGGTTACTTATTGGCTGCACAAAAAGTTAATGTCATGCAGGAAGTTGGAGATTGGTATAAGATAGTGTATCAAAGTACGATAGGAAAAAGAATAGGGTTTGTTGAAAAATACTTTATAAAACTTGGCTAGTTTTGTTAAAATATAATAACTATAAGATAAAGTTAAGGAGTATAAACATGAAAAAAGAATTAGCAAAAGAATTGATAGGATTTATAAATGAAAGTCCAACTGCGTATCATGGAGCACATACTGTAAAGAGTATGCTAGACAATGTTGGTTATAAGGAAGTAAAGGAAAGTGAAAAGTGGAATTTAACTAGTGGTGGCAAGTATTACTTTATGAAGAACGGTTCTGCAATAATAGCCTTTCAAATAGGAAGTGAAGAAATTGAAAATGGTGGATTTAAGTTAATAGGAGCACATACTGATTCACCTACATTTAAAATAAAGCCTAATGCAGAAATGAAGGTAGAAAATAAGTATGTAAAACTAAATACTGAGGTTTATGGTGGCCCAATTTTAAGTACTTGGTTTGACAGACCACTTTCATTAGCAGGTAGGGTTGCGATAAAGGGAGAAAATCCTTTAAAGCCTTCAATAAAGCTAATAGATTTTAAGAAACCACTATTGATAATACCAAACTTAGCTATTCATATGAATAGAAATGTTAATGAAGGTTATGCAATTAATAGACAAAAAGATACATTACCACTATTAGGTTTTATAAATGAAAAGTTTGAAAAAGAGGGATATCTTTTAAAATTAATAAGTGATGAATTAGGAGTAAAAATAGAAGAAATTTTAGATTTTGATTTATTCTTATATGAATGTGAAAAGGGTTGTTTATTAGGTTTAGAAGAGGAGTTAATTTCTGCAGGAAGACTTGATGATTTATGGATGGTTTATGCTGGAGTTAAAGCACTTATAGACAGTAATGATTCTAAAGCTACAAAGATTATGGTATGTATAGATAATGAAGAGATTGGAAGTTTAACAGCTCAAGGTGCAAACTCAACTCTATTACAAACAGTTTTAGAAAGAATTACACTAGCTTTAGGAAAAGATAGAGAAGAGTTTATGAGAGCTTTATCAAATTCAGTTATGATATCAGCAGATTTAGCTCACGCTGTTCACCCAAATCAGGTGGAAAAACATGATCCAGTTAATAAACCAGTACTAGGTGGAGGCCCTGTAATTAAGATGGCAGCATCAGGTAGCTACTCAACTGATAGTTATGCATCTGCAATATTTAAGGGAGTTTGTGAAAAAGCAAATGTTCCATGTCAAGTGTTTGTTAATAGATCAGATGTAAGAGGTGGTACTACAATAGGTCCAATAACAGCAGCTAATTTATGTATTCCAGTTGTTGATATGGGAGCGCCTTTATTATCAATGCATTCTGTAAGAGAGTTAGCAAGTGTGGAAGATAATGAATACACAGTAAAAGCATTTACTGAATTTTATAATATATAATAAAGAAACTCGCTTTGCGAGTTTTTTTGATGAATAGGAAATTATAAAATCAAGGATAATAATTTTATAATTTCATTACCTTTAGTAGGAGTGTGGTGGATATTTGTTTTGATGTGACTTGGAACGTAGCGACGGAACAAGCAAAATAAATATCCACCCAACCTTTTTATTACTTAAGATTGGGGAGAGAGCATGGATATAGGAATAATAGGGTATGGCGGAGTTGGAAAAGCATTAGTTAGATTAATAAAAAAGAAAAAATATGATTTTAATATAAAATTTATAATAAAGAGTGATGGTGGCATTGTCTGCAAAAATGGAATAAATATAGACAGTATACTTATAAATGAAGATAACTTGCATAGACATGAATTTTGGTCAAAGGGGCTAAGTCTAGAGAATGTTATAGATATTGGTATTGATTACTTAATTGAGCTTACTCCAACTAATAAAGACACTGGAGAACCTGGATTGTCCTTTATAAGGTTAGCATTAGAAAATGGAGTAAGTGTAGTTACTGGCAATAAGGGACCTATATTAATAGATTATACGGGGTTAAAAAAGTTAGCTAAAGAAAATAGTGCTAAGTTAGGAATAGGATGCACAGTGGGAGCTGCACTTCCTACTATAGAAGGTGGTTTAGTTGGCTGTGCAGGAGCAGATATATTAGGAATTGAAGGAATATTAAATGGAACAAGTAATTTCATTCTAAGTGAGATGTCAGAAAAGGAAGTTAGCTATGAAGAAGCTTTACATAAAACACAAAGCATAGGCATAGCTGAAACTAATCCTTATATGGATGTGGAAGGATATGATACTGCTATAAAAATGATTATACTCACAAACTATTTTTTTGATTCACAAATAGCATTAAAGGATGTGGATATAGTTGGTATAAGTAATCTATCCAAAGAAGTTATTAATAGGGCAAAAGATAGTGGGGGGAAGATTAAGCTTCTGGGAAAAACATATAGAGAAAATGATGAAATAAAAATAAAAGTTTCACCAGAAATATTAAATGATGAACATAGTTTATATAGTGTAGATGGGAAAAACAAGGGGATTTTATTTAAGACCGATGTTCTAGGAAATATAACAATTATAGGGGGAGCTTCAGGGGTAGAAAACGCAGCTGCATCAATAGTTAGAGATATAACAAATTTAAAGTAAAAAAGAAAAACTCGTTGTAAATATTACCACAATAGTATAAAATATTAATTATAGGGTGTTTATGTTAAATTAAGGCGTTGAGGTGGTATTTATGGAGAGAATGTTAAGTAAACTTGAATTTATGCTTATGGGGTTAAGACAATTAACTTTAAGTGCTGTATATGCTTGGTTTCCTGAATTAAAAAAGGAAGATATATTAGAGGCATTACAACAATCACCAAAGTTTAAGGTGGAAGGAAATATAGTAACTTTAAAAAGTGAAACAGAACTTTATGAAGAAGAGCTTCAAAAAGATATATTAAAAGATCTTATGGGAGAAGCAGATGGAGATGACGATTTATTAGGATATGATGATGACCTAGACTTAATAGCAGAAGAAGATAATAGTGGTTTTGGTTCATCTAATATTAAACTAGATGACGAAGTTATATTAGTTAATGCTAATGAGAATAACTTAGAAGACATAGTTGAAGATCCTATAGTAGACAGCCAATGGGTAGAAGCAAAAGAAGCTGCGGAAGAAATTCCAGAAGTAGAAGTTGTACAACCTGTTCAAGGAGATGTTACTTCCTTAGAAGAAAATACAACTAATGAAGACTATTTTAATTACTATTACAATAGTCCTAATGAAGAAGTAAAAGAGGAAAAGAATAAAATAGAAGAAAAGGTTGTTGAGAACGTGGTTGAGAATGTGATTGAGAAGGTTGTTGAAAAGGTTGTTCAAGTTACAGATTTGACTAAGGTAAAGGGATCAGATATATCTTATGAAGATTTAATAAGAATAATAGATGAGTATAATGATGCTGTAGAAAGTAAATTAAATTATGCAATAGAAAATAAGTTTGAAGTTAGAGTAAAAGCTATTAAGAGCTTCTATGAAAATAAATATAATGTAAGAATTAAAGAAGAAGGTATATTAGGAACTACTGCTTGTATATTCTCTTTAATACATAAGAAAAAGGGTATGGAAGTAGCATATTTAGTTGTATGTGAAAAACTAAATGAATTAATTCTTAATTATATGTTAGATCATTATGATGATGAAGTTGTTTATTTCTGTCCTGTAGAGGGAGCAGAAGTAGAGTTTGAAGTTGGATTAAATGAATTCTACTTAAAGGATACAGACGTTATCTTTGATAAGTTCTTAGAACACTATGTAGTTGTTGAAGAATGTGATGTAAAGATTAAGAACCTAGAGGTTATTGTAGGAAGTAACTAGTTAGGGTAAAATAAGCAATAAGAATAATTATGAAACTCAAGCAAATGACGCTTGGGTTTCTCTATTTTGGTGGTTAATATGAATAAAAAAGAGATAAGAAGAGAAGTAATTGCAAAAAGAGATTTGTTAAAGAATAAAAGTGATCTAGATAAAAAGATTGAGGAGAAGTTAAGAGATAATGAAATATATAAAAATAGCAAAAATATTTTCATATATTTAGGTTTTGGAAGTGAGATAAATACTATTAAATATGTAGAAGACTTTCTTAATGAAGGAAAGAAAATAATTATTCCATATACAGATATGAAAAATAAAGTAATGTATGGAATAGAGATAAATACTTTAGATGGATTAGAGAAAAATAAGTTCGGAATATTAGAGCCTACAGATATTTCTGAAATATTTAATAAAGAGGATATTGATTTAATAATAATGCCGGGGGTAGCTTTTGATAGAAGTGGAAATAGAATTGGCTATGGAGGGGGATATTATGACAAATTTTTATGTGGAATGAGCAGTGATATTCCAACTATAGCATTAGCTTATGATATTCAAATATTAGAAGAAGTACCCTCTGAAAAGCATGATATAAAAGTTGATATGGTAATTACAGAAAGAGAAACCATAAAATGCTTGAAAAGTAAATAAGATGGTGTATAATTAGATTAATCGTATAATCTTTTATTAAGAATGGTGGAGGGACTGGCCCTATGAAGCCTAGCAACAACTAATATTCATTTATTAGAACTGTGCTAAATCCTGCAGGAGTTTCCTGAGAAATGAGAGGTTAAGTTATGACGAAGTTAATATAAATTATGTCGTTATTGCTATTTATCTCTTAGATAAATAGCTTTATTTACGTCTAGGAAAGTATAAAATTTTATATTTATTAGGAGGGCTATTATGAAAATAGAAACAAAGTGTTTACATGAAGGCTATAAGCCTAAAAATGGAGAACCAAGAGCTTTGCCAATATATCAAAGCACAACTTATACTTATGAATCCACAGATCAGATAGGTAAATTATTTGATTTAACTGCAGATGGGCATATGTACTCAAGAATATCTAATCCTACTGTTGGGGCAGTTGAGGAAAAGATAGCTTCATTAGAAGGGGGAATAGGTGCCCTATGTACTACATCTGGTCAAGCAGCATCAATGATAAGTATATTAAATATACTTAGTGCAGGTGACCATATTGTAAGTGCAGCTACCATATATGGAGGAACGATAAATCTTTTGGCAGTTACTCTTAAGAAATTTGGTATAGAATGTACATTTGTTAATCCAGATGCATCAGAGGAGGAAATCCAAAAAGCATTTAAAGATAATACTAAAGTTGTATTTGGAGAGACTATTGCAAATCCAGCTATTTCAATATTAGATATAGAAAAGTTTGCAAATATTGCCCATAAAAATAACGTACCATTAATTATAGATAATACATTTGCAACACCTATTTTGTGTAGACCAATAGAACACGGAGCAGATATAGTTATTCATTCAACAACAAAATATATGGATGGACATGCGGTTCAAGTAGGTGGAGTTATTGTAGATAGCGGTAATTTCGATTGGACAAACGGAAAGTTCCCAGAGTTTACTGAGCCAGATGAATCTTATCATGGTGTTATATATACTGAAAGCTTTGGGAAAGCAGCCTATATAACAAAAGCAAGAGTTCAACTTATGAGGGACTTAGGATGTTATCCATCTGCACAAAATGCTTTTTTATTAAATTTAGGTTTAGAAACATTACCAGTTAGAATAGAAAGGCATTGCAGAAATGCTGAAAAGATAGCAGAGTTTTTAAATTCATCAGATAAAGTTGAATTTGTAAATTATCCTACATTAAAAGAAAATAAGTATCATCATTTAGCAAATAAGTATCTTCCTCAAGGATGTAGTGGAGTAATATCTTTCTCAATAAAGGGTGGTAGAGAAGAAGCAGTTAAGTTTATGGATTCATTAAACTTAGCTTCAAATGTAGTACATGTTGCAGATATAAGAACTTGCGTACTTCATCCAGCAAGTTCAACTCACAGACAATTAACAGATGAACAATTAGTAGCAGCAGGAATTACACCAGGATTAGTTAGATTATCTGTTGGTTTAGAAAATGTAGAAGATATTATTGATGACTTAAAACAAGCGTTGTTAAGATAAAAAAGATAACCAAGATAATCAAGATATTGTTGAGAAATTGCGGCGCAATTTCTCTTTTCTTTGTATTTAGAAAACCACAGGATAAACCTGTGGTTCTAAAGAGCTATAAACCTGCTTAAGGCAGGCTATTTTTATTTAATTTTATAGATTTTATTGTGTTACATAATATCTTCATAATTATTAAACTATCAATATGCAATTTTTTAACCTCATAATCCATTCGATTAGAATCTTTTATAATATCTAGCCAATAGATAGTTTCGCTACATTCCTTTTGGGCAATTTTTATCTTATGAATGAAGTCAGCTTTACTTTCTGCAAAATTAGCTTCTCTTACATTTGCGCCTATACTAGTTCCTGATTTAAGTATTTGCTTAGATATTGTATATTCATTATTATTTATCATGTCATAATATAAACTAACTATATCTAGAGAAAATTGATAGCTTTTTTCAATTAATATAGATTTACTCATTTTACACCTCCTAAATAACCTATTTAAAAACTGGACAGTTCTTAAGAAATTTAAACAAAAAAGAGAAATTGCAAAGCAATTTCTCTCTCTTTATCCTGATTAACTTTTTTATCTGTCTTATCTTGATTATTTTTCTTTGTTTGCTATTTCTTCAAGAATTCTAGCTTCAAAGTCTGCATATGCTATGCTTCCTTCGTCACCATTCTTTCTACTTCTAACAGCAACAGCATTGTTTTCAGCTTCTTTTTCACCAACAACTAAGATATAAGGAACTCTTTCTAGTCTAGCTTCTCTTATCTTATATCCTATTTTTTCAGCTCTGTAGTCAGCTTCAATTCTAATTCCCTTATTTCTAAGAGATTTAACAATAGATTCAGCATAATCATTATATTTATCTGAGATTGGTAAAATCTTAGCTTGAACTGGTGCCATCCAAGTTGGTAATGCTCCAGCATACTTTTCAATTAAAGTAGCAATTGTTCTTTCATAGCATCCAATTGATGATCTATGAATAATGTAAGGAGTTTTCTTATTACCATCTTTATCAATGTAAGTCATGTTAAATCTATCTGCTAATGCAAAGTCAATTTGAACAGTTATTATTGTATCTTCTTTTCCGTGAACGTTCTTACATTGAATATCAAGCTTTGGACCATAGAATGCAGCTTCACCAGCAGCTTCAACATATGGAATTCCAATGTGATCTAATATGTTTTTCATTATAACTTGAGTTTCTTCCCAAGCCTTAGCATTATCTATATATTTAATCTTATCTGTTGGATCCCATTTAGAAAATCTGTAAGATATATCTTCAGAGATTCCTAAAGTATCCATAACATAGTTAATTAAATCAACAACTCCTTTGAATTCTTCTTCAAGTTGTTCAGGAGTAACAATTATGTGACCTTCAGATAAAGTGAATTGTCTAACCCTAGTTAACCCATGCATTTCTCCTGATGATTCATTTCTGAATAGAGTTGAAGTTTCAGCATATCTTATTGGAAGGTCTCTATAGCTGTGTTGTTCTGCATTATATATAGTGAATTGGAATGGACAAGTCATTGGTCTTAAAGCCATAACTTCATCATCCTTTTCTTCATCACCTAAAACAAACATGCCGTCTTTATAGTGAGACCAGTGACCAGATACTTTGTATAAGTCACTTTTAGCCATATATGGAGTCTTAGTTAAAACATATCCTCTTCTTTCTTCTTCATCTTCAATCCATCTTTGAAGAGTTTGGAAAAGCTTAGCTCCCTTTGGCATGAATAATGGAAGTCCTTGACCTATATTTTCATGAGTTGTAAATATTCCAAGTTCTCTTCCTAATTTATTGTGATCTCTCTTCTTAGCTTCTTCTAAAGCTTCTAGATGAGCATCTAAGTCAGCTTTCTTTAAGAATGCAGTACCATAGATTCTAGAAAGCATCTTATTCTTTTCGTCACCTTTCCAGTATGCACCAGCAGTTCTAAGAAGTTTGATTGCTTTTACATTTTTAATCGACATTAAGTGTGGTCCAGCACATAAATCTGTGAAATCACCCATTTTGTAGAATGAAATAACTTCATCTTCTGGTAGGTCATTTATTAATTCAACTTTGTAAGGTTCATCTTCCATTAACTTTAAAGCTTCATCTCTTGGAAGTTCAAATCTTTCTATAGCTGGATTTTCCTTAATTATTTTTTTCATTTCTTCTTCTAGTTTTTCAACATCTTCAGCTGAGAATGCTATATCTCTATCGAAATCATAGTAGAATCCATTTTCAATTGATGGTCCAATAGCAAGTTTTGCTTCTGGGAATAATCTTTTTACAGCATAAGCTAAAACGTGAGATATACTGTGTCTTACAGCATCCTTACCTTCTTGAGAATCAAATGTGCATATAGCAAGCTCCACATCTTCATTAACAATATGACGAAGGTCTACAACTTTTCCATTAATAATACCGCAACATGCGTTTCTAGCTAATCCTTCGCTAATAGATTTAGCTATATCAAGTACTGATAGTCCGGCTTCAAATTCTTTCACTGAACCGTCTTTTAAAGTAACTTTAATCATTTTTATATCTCCTTCCAAATTCTTTTCTAAAATAAAAAAACTCCGTTCTCTAAAAATATAGAGACGAAGAAATATCCGTGGTTCCACTCTAATTACCTATAAAAATATATTATAGATCACTTAAGTTTATCGTAACGTGATAATTACGGACTTTATTAGAGTCACTCAGAGGTGGTCTTCAGTTATGATCATTTAAAGATACTTCCAGCTAATGTATCCTCTCTCTGAAAATGAAGTTAATAACTTACTCTTCTCTTCAACGTTTTAAAAATTATATTTTATTAATTAATTATAATTATTTAATTTTTAAATGTCAACATTTATAAAGTTTCAATATTATAGTATATAGGTATTGATTTCTATAGCATACAAATTGTATAATATTGGTATAAGATGCAGATGTGGCGGAATTGGCAGACGCACTAGACTTAGGATCTAGCGCCTTAGGCGTGGGGGTTCGACTCCCTTCATCTGCACCATTTATGCGGAAATGGCTCAACGGTAGAGCGCCACCTTGCCAAGGTGGACGTTGCGGGTTCGAATCCCGTTTTCCGCTCCAAACCTACATTTATAAAAAGCTCTAGCAAAAATGCTAGAGCTTTTTGTATTCAATAAATTTCTTCAAGTAGTTTTTGAATTTTTATATTTTCAATCATTTCTTCGGTGTATAAAGTCCCACCCATGAGATATAATATAATATCTTCTTTCTTATAACCTTCTTTATATAGGCGCAAATCTTTAGTTATACGTTTTGCAACATTTAAAGAAAAATTTAAAGTGTTACTTAACTCTTTTATTGTATAGAAATTTTTGTCAAGAATCTTAAGTAATTCTTTTTGTAGTTCTAATTTATATTTTAAATCTATTTCGATAGAGTGATGGGGGCCATTTTTACCACGATGGTGTTCATTGCAAAGGTATTTATAGTTAATCTCTATATCTAAACCGCCTTCACTTCTATGAACTATATGGTGTATATCAGCTGGCTTATTACATATTTCACAAAAAAACAATAACATACCTCCTTATTCAATATGTACTCATTATATAATAAATTAAAAACAACTTCAATTTTGTAAAAAATTTCAATAAAAATTATTAAATAACAGTATGAATGGTAATTCAAATACATATTTTATAATAACGTGTAAACACGTAGTATGGTGTTGATAAAGGGGTATATCTTACTATATAATATATTATATAAAGGAAAGAAAGGTGATAAGGGTGAGACAAAACTATAACTCCTTTAAGTATTGGGAATCATTAATTCATGAAAATAAAACAATAAGAGGTCATATGTTTATGGATAATCCACCAAAGGAAAAGTCACTTTATATTCATACCTTGATATTTTCGAAAAATAATGGTATTGATAATATCTATGCATATTTCCCTGATGCGAAAGTGCTACTTGGATATATTCAATATTCTTTCTTGCAAGAAGCTTTTTATAAATGGATATATGGTAAAGATAGGATAATAATTAATATTCCATCACTTCCCGTTGATAAAATTATAAGAGATGGATTATCGAAAAGGAAAATATCAAAGAGTGAAGCACAATTAATGTTGAGTCACTATACAAGAGTATCAAAAATGTGGGATCTACCAAAAGATAGAGTTATACCTGAATTGATTAAGTTCAGTAGAGAATTTAATAAAACTTGGTATGGTGATAATAAAGAATTTTTATATTTAAAGATATTTAGAAATCCAGAAGAACTTGGTAATTTTATTGTAGATTCTACTATGTTAACTAATGATGAAAATACATTTATAAGTAAGACTGGTGTAACAGTAAGTGAATGGAAGAAAATATGTAGTGAAGCAATAAAAAATGAATTGAGCGCAGAGAAGTTTAAAGAAATATTGCAAAAGAATTTGTCGGAAGTTATATAAAAAAATAATATTATAGCATCTTGACCATAAAAAAGTTGGATGCTATAATATTTTATGTAAATAAGCGCTATTAGCTCAGTTGGTAGAGCACCTGACTCTTAATCAGGGTGTCCCGGGTTCGAATCCCTGATGGCGCACCAAATGAAAGGAATCTAGTTATAGATTCCTTTTTTTCTTGTATAATAAAAGAGACTTAATTTGAGAGGAGAAATATATGAAAACAAAAGGAAACGTTACTGCATTATTACCATTAGCAGTTTTTTTAATAGTTTATGCAGGAACATCGATTATAGCAAAAGACTTTTATGCAGTATCAGTGATAGTACCATTTTTAATATCTGCCATAGTTGCTTTATCAATGAATAAGAAGAGAACATTTGAAGATAAGCTTCAAGATTTTTGTAAGGGAGCAGGAAATTCTAATGTTATATTAATGATTCTTATATTTGTCTTAGCAGGGGCATTTGCACAAGTAGCTAAGGCTATGGGAGCTGTTGATTCAACAGTAAATTTTGGACTTTCAATTTTACCTACAAGTATACTTGTACCAGGTGTATTTATAATAGCTTCATTTATAGCATTATCAGTAGGAACATCAATGGGGACAATAGTTGCCTTAGTTCCAATAGCAGTAGGAATATCAGAGAAGACAGGAATAGCTGTTGCTATAGTTGTAGGGGCTGTGGTTAGTGGAGCTATGTTTGGAGATAATTTATCTATGATATCAGATACAACAATTGCTGCAACTAGAACTCAAGGTTGTGAAATGAAGGATAAGTTTAAAATGAACTTCAAAATAGTATTACCAGCAGCTATAGTTACTGCTATTGTATTTATGATTCTTACAAAAGGAATATCTATACAAACTTTAGGAGAGTATGAATATAGTTTTATAAAGATACTTCCATACATAGTTGTGTTGATATCTGCATTAATGGGTATAAATGTAATATTTATCTTAATAGGTGGAATTGTATTTGCAGGAGCAATAGGGCTTTTATATGGAAGCTTTGATATAATAGGATTGTTTACTAATATTTCAGCTGGAATACAAGGTATGAGCGAACTTATAATAATTTCTTTATTAATAGCAGGAACCATTGAGTTAATTAAAAATAATGGTGGAATAGAATATATATTAAATAAAGGTATGAAGAACTTTAAAAGTAAAAGAGGAGCTGAACTTGGTATTGCTACATTAGTAAGCCTAGTTGATATTTGTACAGCTAATAATACTATTGCAATAGTAACTGTTGGACCAATAGCTAAAGATATTTCAGATGAGTTTGAATTGGAACCTAGAAGAGTAGCTGGCATAATGGATATGTTCTCATGTGTATTTCAAGGATTGATTCCTTATGGGGCACAACTTATTTCAGCTTCAGGATTAGCTATGATATCACCATTTGCAATAATAAAATATTCAGTTTATCCATATTTAATGGGGATTTGTGCTTTAGTATCAATTTACCTTTACTGGAGAAAAAGAAGTGAATAAATAAAGATTAAGAGAAATTGCAAATGCAATTTCTCTTATTATTTATAAAGAAGGCAAATACTTTGAGAAGATATTCCAAGTCCCTCTCCTGTAAAGCCAAGTCCTTCTTCAGTTGTAGCTTTTACATTTATTTGATCAATGTCTATGTTTAAGGCATTAGCAATATTTTTTCTCATTAATTGGATGTGAGGTGCCATTTTTGGTTTTTGTGCTATAATTGTTGAATCTATGTTGGAAATTTTATAACCATTTTCATATAAAAGCTTTCCTACTTCTTTCAACAAAGCTATACTTGAGATTCCCTTATATTTAGAATCAGTATCAGGAAAGTGTTTTCCTATATCACCTAAAGCAGAAGCACCCAATAAAGAATCCATTATAGCATGCAATAACACATCAGCATCAGAATGACCAAGTAATCCATACTCATATGGAATTTCAACACCGCCAAGAATAAGTTTTCTATCAGCAACTAATTTGTGAACATCATATCCAAGTCCAATTCTCATATAATCATCTCCTGTAAAAAATGTATATAAGAATTATACCATTATTGAACATTTTTTACTCTAATATTTACATTAGAATTTCTTTCTTCTGTTAAAAAAAGAAATTTAAAATATCTAACAAAGGAAAAAGATTTTGTAGTAATAAGGAATCTGATATAACTTACCCTCTTACGCATATAGATAAAATCAACGTAAATAACATTTCCTTTCATAGATAAACCTCACTTTCAAATTATATGGGTTCAGTAAAATATATTTGCAAAACCTTTGATATATACAGAGTAGGTGTAGGTTTTTATATGGTATAATACATTATATGTGAGGTAGTATAATTTGATAATGTGACTTAAGTTGTCGTATTATCATGAAAGGATGATAAGTATGGCGGAGTTTAATAGAAATAAATATATTTTTTCAAGTACCCCAGCTATTATTGAAGTTGGTGAAGAAGTAAGAAGAATAAGGGAAAAGCAAATATCGTTTATGCTTAAGGAATTATTTTTATATAAAATACTTGTAAAAGACTTGGTTAATATATTTCCAACATATAGAGATAGAAATTTAATTTTGAATATAGCAAGTTATATATATGAAGACTATGAACTTTTTGAGAAAGTTCAAAAGAAAAGAGAGTTACCAGTAGCAATGGTGGCTAAGAGAACGCGAGTATCGAGAACATTTTTAGAGATATGGCAAGATTATATATTAGTTTATGTAATAATTCTTTCTAACCCTAATTATAAATACATACAAGATTGTATACGAATAGAAGAGAGAAGTAAGACTACTGCATTAGTTCCAAAAGAGAATAAAAATAATGATATAAAAAAGGGAATAGTTCTTAAGGTAAATAAAAGAAGTGTCTTTATATTTACAAGTGCAGGGGAGTTCTTGAAGTTAAAAAAGGAAGGCGATTTAAAAGTAGGACAAGAATATAGAGGGAAAGAGAAAAAAGGAATTAGAAATTATAAGTTACAAATATGCATAGGAGCTGTATTTTTAACTTTTATTTTGGCAGGTGGAATTTATCAATATACTAAGGGGGTAAGGACTGTTGTTATAGATACAACATCTCAGTTAAAGTATGAACTTAATAGATTTAATAAAGTAATATATACTTATTCACCAACTCAAAAGGGTAAAGACCTTATAAATGCTGTAAATCCAAAGTATAAAAATATAGATAAAGCTTTAGAAGAAAGCCTAAGATATGCTAAGGAAAATGATATGATACCAAATCAAAGTATATTAATTACTATAAGTGGAGAAGCTTTAAAATATGGATTATTAGAGGATACAGCAAGGTATGTTAAGGAAGAAAAAGTAAGCGTATTAGTAAATAATTCAGGTAAGGAACATAATATTAAAGACATGGTAAATGATGAAAAGGAATCGAAGGATGAACAGAAATAATAATATAATAGTGCATAATGATAGAAAAGAAGAGATAAGATTAAATAAATACATAAGTGAGACTGGAATTTGCTCTAGGAGGGAAGCTGACAAGCTTATAGAAAGTGGGAAGGTAACAATAGATGGAGTAAAGGCCACTATGGGTATGAAGGTAGGAAAAGGGCAAATAGTTAAAGTAAATGGGAAAGATATAACGAAGGAAGAGGAGCTTGTTTATATAGCATTAAATAAACCAGTAGGTATAACTTGCACAACTGAACATAAAGTAAGAGGAAATATTGTTGATTTCGTTGGACATAAAAAAAGAATATTTCCTATAGGAAGATTAGATAAAGATTCTCAAGGCCTAATTTTACTAACTAATGATGGAGATATAGTTAATAAAATTTTACGTGCAGGTAATAACCATGAAAAGGAATATATTGTAACTGTTAATAAGCCAATTACTGATGATTTTATTAAGAAAATGTCATCTGGGGTTAGAATTCTAGGTACTGTTACTAAGAAATGCTTTGTTAAGAAAGAGGGAAGCAAGGTATTTAGAATAATATTAACTGAGGGAATGAACAGGCAAATAAGAAGAATGTGTGAAGTCTTTGGGTATAAAGTAGTTAAACTTGAAAGAGTTAGAATAATGAATATTAATTTAGGAAATTTAAAGAATGGTAGTTGGAGAGATTTAACTATAAAGGAATTAGCGGGGATAAATGAACTTATAAAAGATTCCCAAAAGGTTTATAAAGAATAGTAAGGCAAGGAAAATAATTTTATAGTTTTCTTACCTTCATATGATTGGAGTGAATATTTGCTTTCTGCATATTAAAGCAAATATTCACTCCATTTTTTTATTTATTTGTATTAATTAATCTGCTTTTAAATTTTTCCATAGTATATCTAGAACTTACATAAATTCTATCGAGTTTTACAGGAGTATCATCCCTATCAGAATAACCTAAATTAGTGGTGAAAGCTAATGAGTAGCCCGCCTCCTTTACAGCTTTTGTGCTATCTTCATTTAAGTCACCATATGGATAGGCTACAGATAGAACTTTCTTACCAGTAATAGATTCTATTTTTTCTTTTGAGTCTTTTAGTTCTTTAAGTTGTTCTTCATAAGTAAGTTGATCTAAATGACTATGGGTTGCTGTATGGCTCTCTATATCTATACCATAGTCAGACATTTCTTTAATTCTTTCACTTGATAAGTAGTAACTGCCCTCGTCAATTACAGAAGTAATAACAAAAATTGTTGCTTTCATATCTAGTTCTTTAAGTATTGGAAAAGCATTTGTATAGTTGTCCATATAGCCATCATCAAAGGTTATAAGTATACTTTTCTCTGGTATTGGCTTTTTATTAATAATATAGTCATTAAACTCGCTAATAGTTAAAGTAGTATATCCTGAATCTTTAATGAATTGAAGTTGTTCTCTAAGTCTATCAGGAGAAATAATAACTTCATTTTCCTCTGAAGGATCTACTGAGTGATAATATAGGACAGGAACTCCACGATTATCGTTAATAAGTGTTAAACCTTCAAATCTATTAATTTCTTCTGGTTCAGTTTTAGGTTCTTCATGCTCTTCATTTAGTTGTAAATTTTCAATGCTTTCATTACTTGCAGTACTTTTTTGTTCTTTTTCTTTAATATAAATAGCAAATACAACTCCTATTAGAACTATTATAAGTGCTATTAATATAATATTTTGTAGTTTTTTACTGGAAATTTTCCTCATAATATTCACCTTTAAAAATATATTTGTTGTATATGAATTTTATCATACCAAGATATGTAAAGTAAATAATCAAATGAAAATATAGAAAAAATTGGATAGTATCCACATTGTCCACAATTGGGTGTGGATAAGTTGTTAAGTAATTGTGAATTAGTATGTTGATAAATGTTAAAAAAAAGAGAATACTATATAAAAAAGCAAGAAAGGAATGATTCAAGTTATGAGTAATAAAGTTTTATTAAGTTTTTCTTTAATAGTTATCAACATTATAAACAGTTTTTGTCCACAGGTGTTGTTGGCAAGTGAAACGTCGAAAAATGAAGAAGAAGTTAGAATTGTGGATAAAGTTATAAAAGAGAAAGATGATTACGTAGATGTAGATGTAATTATACCTCAGATAAGTGGTATATCTAATAAGAGTAAAGAAGCTCTGATAAATAAAGAAATAGAAAATTGGACTCTAGACTGGATTAAAGATATTAGACTAATTGCAAAAGAAAATTTCGATACAAATGTTAAGCCATTGGGGCCTTATGAAGCAAATGCTAGATATGAGGTTAAGAGTACTAAGAATCCTTTAAGTTTTTATATAGATTACTATCAGTTTACAGGGGGTGCTCATGGAATTACTACAAGAAAGTATTATAATATAGATAAAAAAAGTGGAGAAGTTTTAAAACTTAATAATTTATTTAAAGAGAAATATGATTATACAAGTTTGATAAATAAGCATATTCAAAGTGAAATAGACAAGAATAAAGATATGTATTTTACAGGTAAAGAGGGCTTTCAAGGAATAAAGGATAATCAAGGCTTTTTTATAGAAGGAAATAATTTAGTAATATTTTTTGCACAATATGAAATTGCACCATATGCTGGAGGAATGCCTGAATTTAGGATTCCTTTAGAAATATTTAAAAAGAGCTATGTCTATGATAAAATTAATAGTAAATAGTTAGGTTGAAAGGAAATAATATGAATAATATAAAAGATATTATATTAAAACAGAAGAATTATTATTTATCCGGGGAAACAAAAGATATTAATTTTAGAATAGATAATCTAAAAAAGTTAAAAAGATTAATAAAAGAGAATGAAGAAATTATTTTAGATGCTTTAAAAAAGGATTTAGGAAAATCAAATTTTGAAGGATACATAACTGAAATAGGAATGGTGTATGAAGAAATAAACATCATGATAAAAAATATAAAAAAATGGTCCCAAAAAGAAAAAGTAAAATCTTCAATTAATTATTATCCTAGTAAATGCTATGTATATAAAGAACCTTATGGAGTAGCTTTAATTATAGGACCGTTTAACTATCCTTTTCAGTTAATAGTATCTCCTTTAATAGGAGCAATTGGGGCAGGAAACTGTGCAGTTATAAAGCCTTCTGAGTATTCTGTTAATACATCTATGTTAATTGAAGAGATAATTAATAATAACTTTAATGATGAATATATTAAGGTGGTTAATCCAATGGGAGGAAAAGAGGTTGTTTCTGAATTGTTAGAACAACCTGTGGATTATATCTTTTTTACAGGTAGCGTAAGAGTAGGAAAGATAGTTATGGAAAAGGCCTCTAAGTCTTTAATTCCTGTTACTTTAGAGCTGGGAGGTAAAAGCCCATGTATTGTAGATAAAGATGCTAATATAAAGATGAGTGCAAAGAGAATTGCTTGGGGAAAATTTTTAAATGCTGGCCAAACATGCGTGGCACCAGATTATCTTTATGTACATAAAGATGTAAAAGTAGAGTTTTTAGAGGAGTTAGTTAAGGAAATAGAAGAGCAATTAGGGAAGAAACAAAAAGAAAGTCCTGATTATCCAAGAATAATTAGCGAGAGAGAGGTTAGAAGACTTTCTGAGTATTTAGATGAAGGAGAGGTATTCTATGGGGGAGAAGTATCTATAGAAGAAAAATATATATCTCCAACCATATTAGTAAATATAAAAGAAAAGGCTAAAATACTTGAAGAAGAGATATTTGGACCTATTTTTCCTGTATATGAATTTAATAATTTAGAAGAAGTAGTAAATAAGGTTAATAATGGAGATAAGCCATTAGCTTTATATTACTTTTCTGAAGATAAAAATAAAATTGAGTATGTGTTAAATAATACGTCATCAGGTGGAGTTACAATAAATGATACTGTAATACATGTTGCATCAACATATCTTCCCTTTGGTGGAGTAGGTAATAGTGGCATAGGTTCTTATCACGGAAAGGCTAGTTTCGATACATTTAGTCATAGAAAGTCTGTTTTAAAAAGAGGAACATTTATGGAATTACCCTTTAGGTTTGCTCCATATAATGATAAATTAAAATTAATGAAGAAAATATTAAAATAAAGGGGTTTTATGGTTATGAAAAAATATTTAGCTTTTGACATTGGGGGAACAAAAATTAAATGGGGTATATTAAATGAAGAAGGAGCTATTTTAGAAAAGGCTAGCTTTGATACAAGAAGAGAAAGTGAAGAATCATTTTTAGAAAATATAATAAAAATTGCTTTAGAAAGAAAAAATGAAGTTGAAGGTGTGGCTATAAGTATGCCAGGATTTATTGATTCTGTAAACGGTATACCAAAGGTTTGTTATGCAATAAGATGTATTGAAGGAAAATGTATTACAAAGATAATAGAAGAGAAAACTGGCCTAAAGGCTTCAGTAGAGAATGATGGAAAGTGTGTAGCTTTAGCAGAAAAGTTTAACGGAAATGCTACTGAATGTTCTGATTTTGTGTGTGTTACTATTGGAACAGGCATAGGTGGAGGAATCTATGTAAATAATAAATTACTTAGAGGAAGTACTTTCCAAGGTGGAGAGTTTGGATTTATGAGATGTAATGAAAAGGGAATGTATAGTAATACAGCATCAACTTTAGCATTAATAAAAGAATATATGAAATATAAGAATTTAGATAAAGCGGTAGATGGACAAGTTGTCTTTGAAGAAGGGGAAAAAGATCCTAAGGTAAAAGAAATAATAAATGAATGGTATGGATTAATTGCTATAGGAATATATAACTTAAGTGCCACTTTAAATCCAGAAAAAATACTTATTGGTGGCGGAGTAAGTGAAAGAGAAGAGTTTATAGAAGAAGTAGTAAATGCATTGGAAAATATAGAGGCTTGGAAGGATGTTAAGTGTGTCATTGAAAGGTGTAAGCATAAAAATGATGCGGGAATGATAGGGGCTGTTTATAATTTCCTTAATGAGTAATAAATAATTGGTTAGGAAGCTTTGTGGAGGCAAGGCTTCTTTTCTTTTGGAATTAAATATAAAATCTTGGGAAAACTATTTTAAGAATTATTTGTAAGGAGTGAAGACCTTGAGAGGTAGAGAAGTTTTAAGTGAATTAAATAATAGTTTTTCTAAGATAAAAAATAATTATAAATATATTAAATCTTTGTCAAAGCAGGGGGAAGAGGTCTTAAGTTCTGGTGAATGGCTATTAGATAATATATATCTAATAGAAAAAGAGTATAAGTCAATAAAGGAAAATATGCCTCATGATTATTTTTATAATTTACCTTATTCAGATGAAAAATTAGAAAGTAAAATTCAAAGAATATATTTTTATGCTAAAGAGTTTATTAAGAAGTATGAAGGAATAGTTACAGAAGATAAAGCAATAAGCTTTATACAAAGTAAGGATGAAAAGTTTACTATGGGTGAATTGTGGGCGTTTCCAATAATGCTACGAATAGCTATTATTTTGGAATTAGCAGATGTGACTGATATGCTTACAAATGTTCAAAATGAGAAAAAATTAGGAAAGGACCTTGCTTACCAGATTATAGATTCTATAAATAAAAATGATTTAGAAAATGTATTAGCCTATATTAATGAACATTATGAAAATATAGATGGCTTGCTTAAAGATGAGTTATTAAAAGTATTAAGAGATAATTCTATAGAAGAGAAAAGCGTATATGATTTAATCGAACAAAAGTCTAGGGGTTCTAGTGATAAGGAATCAGTAAAAAAGTATTTTATAGAAGGAACAATTGAGCAAAATATAAGTACATATATAAGTGCATTAAGAAGTATAGAGGGTATAAGTTGGAAGAATTTCTTTGATTCTACATCAATAGTAGAAAAAAAGTTGCAAACAGACCCCTATGGAACATATGAAAAAATGGACTTTAAGTCTAAGGACTATTATAGACATAGTATAGAAAAGTTAGCTAGAAAGTTTCAGGTAGATGAAATAACATTAACGGAAAAAGCACTTTATCTTGCTACTAGAGCTAAAGAGGAGGGAAAGAGAGCTTATAGAACCCATGTTGGATATTATCTTATAGATGATGGGATTAAAGATCTATCAAATGAGTTGAACCTACATGTTAAAGTTAATAATAAGTTTTCAGAAGGGCTATACATTACTATAAACATAGTATGTACCTTAATGATTGTTTCAGCAATTTTAGCATTTAGTTACGTTCTAGGAGCACGTTTTTCTACAGGACAACTGATTGTAGCTGCTTTACTTATGATAGTTCCAGCTAATGAGATAGTTGTAGCCCTTATTAATTGGTCTGTTAGCAAGTTAAAGCCAATAAGGCATGTTCCTAAGCTAGATTTATCAGAAGGAATTCCGGATAATAAGAAGACAATTATAGTAATACCAGCTATATTACCTAATGCAAAGAGAACTGAAGAATTAATGAAACAGCTTGAAGTATCTTACCTAGGTAATAAGGATAAAAATTTATACTTTGCTTTGTTAGGAGATTTTAAAGATAGTAAGGTTGAAAAAACTTCAGATGAAGAAGAAATAATAGAAGCTGGATTTAAAGAAGTATTAAGAATGAACAATAAGTATTTTAGTGGCGAAAAGCACTTTTTCTTTTTAAGCAGAAAAAAGATATATAACCCAAAAGAAGGGGTGTATATGGGTAAGGAAAGAAAAAGAGGCAAACTTATGGAGTTCATGAACCTCCTTAGAGGGGAAGAAAACCATACCTTCAGTGTAATGAGTAGTTATATAGGAACTTTAAAGGACATAAAATACATAATTACATTAGATGCAGATACTTTTATGCCAAGAGATTCAGCTATTAAATTAGTTGGAGCCATGAGTCATATTCTTAATAGGGCATGTGTTAAAAATAATTTTGTAAAACATGGATATGGGATTATGCAACCAAAGATAAGTATATCTTTAGAAAGTAAAGATAAGTCTGATTTCTCTAGAATTTTTGCTGGAGAAGGAGGAATCGATGGATATTCAATTGCTTATTCAGATACTTATGAAGATTTGTTTGGAGAAGGCAGCTTTACAGGTAAAGGAATAATAGATATAGATGCCTTTAAAGAAGTTCTTGAAGGAGAAATTCCAGATAATACTGTATTAAGTCATGATTTGTTAGAGGGCGCTTATGCAAGGTGTGCTTTGGTTACAGATGTAGAATTTATTGATAATTATCCATCTAGTTACGAATCAAGCTGTAAGAGAATACATAGATGGGTAAGGGGAGATTGGCAAATTTTTAAGTGGTTATTTTCTGAAAAGATATCAGTATTATCTAAGTGGAAGATATTCGATAACTTAAGAAGAAGTTTATTAGCTCCAGTGTTACTTTTATCTATAATATTAAATCTTACATTTTTAAATGGAAGTAATCAGATAACATTTTTATGCTTTTTAGGAGCCATAGTACCATTAGTATTTACAGTAACAGACTTTGTTGTTACTCCTAAGAATATGATTAGGGGTACATTTAAAAGTATGCAACAAATACTCTTAATAATTAGTTTTATACCATATCAAGCTTATCTTATGGTAGATGCTATCATAAGAACTATTTATAGAATGACAATATCTAAAAAACATAGATTACAATGGCAAACAGCAGAAGAGGCAGAAAGAACAACTAATAATTCATTAAGTTCTTACTCAAAGAGAATGTGGTTCTCTATTTTTTGTGGAATATTAGTAGCTGTTTTAGCCATAGATGAAAGATTTTTAATAAGTATAATAAATTTACCTCTAGCTGTTTTATGGATAGTGAGTCCATACATAGCTTACTACATAAGTATTCCTGTGAAAGAGGAAGTGTTTAAGCTTAAATATGAGGATAAAGAATACTTAAGAGATAATACAAGAAGAATATGGGCATATTATCAGGATTTTGTTAATGAAGAAAATAATTTTCTTGCACCAGATAACTATCAAGAACAACCATATAAAGGTGTGGCCAATAGAACTTCTCCTACTAATATTGGGATGGGTTTAATTAGTAATATTGTAGCCTATGACCTAGGTTATATAACTTTAGGAGAAGTTATTGATAGGATAGAGCTAATTTTGGATGGAATGAAAAAACTAGAAAAATATGAAGGACACTTTCTTAACTGGTATGATACCCAAAGTTGTGAACCACTATGGCCAAGATATGTTTCCACAGTAGATAGTGGGAATCTATTAGGATATTTGTGGATTATTAATACAACTTTAGAGGAATATAAAAATAATCCTTTAATAAGAATTCAAGAAATATTGGCATTAAGGGATTCTCTTAAAATAATTGGGTTAGAGGGTTTAATTAATAAAGAGTCATTAAATAAGATGGAAGTAAAAGATTATATTCCAACCTTGGAGAAACTTCTATTGGAATTAGAAGAAATTGATATAGAGAATGAAGAAGATAATGAAAAAATATATTGGATAGGAAAAACAAAAAAAGAAATAAAGTTAAAAATATCATATTATCAATACTTTTTAGATGGAGTAGAAAAGCTATTAGATAATAAGTCAATAAGGAAAGCACCATCTATAGAAAGTTTTCTAAATCATTTAGATGAGATTTTAGGATCATCTGGAGATGAGTTTAAGGAGGCTATAGAGGATAAGGTAAATAGTTTAAAGGTGCTTAAAGAAAGAATGAATAACATCATGTTAGATATTAATAATATGATGAATGATATGAACTTTAAGTTTTTATACAACAATGAAAGAGGATTATTTGCTATTGGATATAACTTAGAGGAAAATTCATTGGGAAATTCCTACTATGACTTGTTGGCATCAGAATCAAGGGCTACTTCATTTGTTACTATAGCAAGAGGCGAGGTTCCTAGTTCACATTGGTTTAATTTAAGTAGGGCTATGACTAATGCTTTTGGTGGAAAGAGCTTAGTTTCATGGAGTGGAACTATGTTTGAGTATTTCATGCCAGCATTAATAATGAAAAGCTATCCTAATACCCTACTACAAATGACATATGATTCAGTAATAAAGGCACAGAAAAATTTCACAAAGACAAAAGAAATACCTTGGGGAATTTCAGAGTCAGCATATTATCAATTTGATGTAGCAGATAATTATCAATATAAGGCTTTTGGTGTACCTGGAATAGGACTTAAAAGAGGGTTAGAAGATGAGCTAGTTATTTCTCCATACTCAACCTTAATGAGTTTACCTTACTCTAAAGATAGGGGAATAAGTAATCTTAGAGAATTAGAGAAAAAGGGCGCTTATGGTAGATATGGTTTTATTGAAGCTATAGATTATACTCCTAACAGAGTGAGTAAAATGGATAGTGGAGAAGATAGTAATGATAGTAAAGATGTTAGATGTTATATGGTGCATCATTTAGGTATGTCTTTGATGGGTCTAGATAATATTTTAAATAATAACGTATTTCAAGAGAGATTTCATAGAATTCCAGAGGTTAAGGCAACAGAATTATTACTAAAGGAAAAGATTCCAGAGAAGATTACCTTTGAACATGAACAAGATTTAACTATAAAGAAGGAAATATTAGAAAGAGAAAACTTTGTACCTAGAATATATGAGGGAATAAAGAGAGAAAATCCAGAGGTATTACTTTTATCAAATGGAAGTTACTCTACTATGTTAACCCTATCAGGTAGTGGATATGGTAAAAAGGATGGAATGACAGTTTATAGATGGAAGGGTGACAATACTTCAGATAGTAGTGGTATGTTCTTCTATATTAAAAATTTAAATTCTAATGATTATTGGAGTGCAACCTATGAACCATGTAAATATGGTGGGGAAGACTACAATGTAGAATTTACTTTAGATAAAGGAATATACAGCAGAAAAGATGGCTCTATTAAAACTACTATGGAGGTGGTTGTATCTCCTGAGGATGATGTTGAAGTAAGAAAGATCACTTTGAAAAATACAGGAGATAAGGGAAGAAGTCTTGAAGTTACAAGTTATATGGAGGTAACCCTTCAATCCTTTGAGGGTGATGCTGTTCATCCAAGTTTCTCAAATTTATTTATAGGAACAGAGTTTAATGATGAAGGAAAATGTCTTTTAGGAAATAGAAGGGCTAGAGTTAAGAATGGTACTGTACCTTATATATTCCACAAAGCTATTACATCATCAGAGATGGAAGGTGCAATTACCTATGAAACATCAAGGGTTAATTTTATAGGTAGAAATAGAGATTTAAGAAATCCTAGTGCAATGGATAATGATTCAGCCTTATTAAATACAGTAGGAATAGTCCTTGATCCTATTATGAGTATGAGAGTTAGATTAAGGCTTGAACCAGGGGATGTTAAGGAAGTTTATTATATAACTGGAACAACAAATGATAAAGAAGAAGCTTTGGTCCTTGCAGAAGAGTATGGAGAGGTTAGTAAATTAGAGAAGGTATTTAGTTCATATAATAAAGCTATTCAACTTGAATTAAAAGCTTTGGGAATAAAGTCTTCACAAGCAAATGTTTATCAAAGTTTAGCTTCCTATATACTATTCCTTCACAGTGGTAGAAGAGATAGAGAAGAATACATAAAAAACATTAGCAAACATCAACAAGACTTATGGGCTTATGGAATATCGGGTGATTTACCTATAGCTATGGCAGTAGTTAAAGGTGAAGAGGATATGGATTTAGTTAGAGGGATGATAAAGATGCATTATTATTGGAAGATTAAAGGATTAAAAGTAGATCTTCTAATTTATAATGATGAAGAGGCATCTTATGAACAACCAATGCAAAAAAGTATTATAAGTGCAATAAACCTATCTAAAGAAGGAGATATTCTTAATAAACCAGGTGGAATATTCCTTCATAATAAATCCACTATGGGTGAAGATATAAAAGACTTCATTATAGGAATATCAGCCTTATATGTAGATAGTGAAAAGGGCTCTATAATAACTCAAATTAAAGAAGTGGATACAAGTGAAGAGGTTGAATTCCTAAGACATAAGGAATTGGTTGAAAAGGGTAAGATAAATGTACAAATAAATAAAGAAGAAAAAGTAGATTATGGTGAGAAAATTCTTAGGAATATAGAAGAACTACCTGAAAATAGAGATTCTAGAAATGATGATTTAAGTAAAAAATTAGATTTTTGGAATGGATATGGAGGCTTTGATCCAGAAGATAAGAGTTATGTTATAAGGTTAAATGACTATAATAATACTCCTGCTCCATGGATAAATGTAGTTTCAAACGAAGACTTTGGATTCCATATATCGGAAGTGGGTTCAGGATATACATGGTGTGGAAATAGTAGAGAGAATAAAATAACTCCTTGGAGTAATGACTGGGTAATAGATCCCCCAGGAGAAGCGCTTTATATTAGAGATAATAACAGTGGAGTGTATTTCTCTATAACTCCTAAACCAGTTAGGGATGGAGGAGAATATATTATTAAGCACTCTTTTGGATACTCTACATTTACCCATACAGCCTATAATATAAAAGGTGAAATGCAGATTTTCTGTCCTAAGGGAGAAAAGTTAAAAATACAAAAGATTACTTTAGAGAATCTATTAGATAAGGAAAGAGAAGTATCAATATACTATTATGCTCAATTAGTATTAGGGGTATTTAATTATGGAAGTGCAAAATATATTTCTACAGAGCTAGAAGAAAATTATATTTGTGGTCAAAATCCATATAGTCAATACTTTGGAAATATGAGAGCGTACTTAACTATTTTAGGTGGAGAAACTTTATCTTTTACAGGTGATAGAAAAGAATTCCTTGGAGTAGGTGAGGATATGTCTTCTCCTAATGCTTTAAATTATAAAAACTTATCTAATAAGACAGGAAGTATATATGATCCTTGTTTAGCAACTGAAACTAAGATTAAATTAGCTCCAAAGGAGAAAAAGGAGATAATTATACTATTTGGTCAAGATGAAAGTAAGGAGAATATATCAAAATTAATAGATAAGTATAAAAATATTGAAGAATGTCACAAAGCCTTAGATGAAGTAAAACAATATTGGTCAAATTTCCTAGGAAATATACAAGTAGAGACAAAAGATAAGTCTATGGATTACTTGATTAATGGTTGGTTGCTATATCAAACTTATAGTTGTAGATATTTAAGCAGAACTGCTTTCTACCAATCAGGAGGAGCCTATGGTTTTAGAGATCAACTTCAAGACTCTATGAATTTAGGAATTGTTGATTCTAATATAGCTAAGGCTCAAATAATAAGGAATGCATCAAGACAATACCTAGAGGGAGATGTACAACATTGGTGGCATCCTGTTGTAAATAGTGGAATAAGAACAAGATTTTCTGATGATTTATTATGGATGCCATATGCTACAGCTCAATACATAAGAAGAACAGGGGATTATAGCATATTAAATGAAAAAGCCCCTTATCTTGAAGATGAACCACTAAGAGAGGGAGAAGATGAAAGATATACAATTGTAAATAATTCTCCTACTGAAGGTACTATTTATGAACATTGTATTAGAGCTATAGAAAAAGGTTTGAAATTTGGAGAACATAATATACCTTTAATGGGCAGTGGTGACTGGAATGATGGAATGAGCACTGTTGGTAATAAGGGCAAAGGTGAAAGTGTATGGCTTGGATGGTTCATTTGTGATATATTAAATGACTTCCAAGATATATGTAAATATATGAAGGACGAGGAAAGTCTAAATAGATATTCTGAAATGAAGGAGTTTATTAGAGAAAATATTGAAAAGAATGCTTGGGATGGTGGATGGTACAGAAGAGCATACTTTGATGATGGTACTCCACTTGGCTCAAGAGATAATGAAGAATGTCAAATAGATTCCTTAGCAGAAAGTTGGTCATTAATTTCAGGTGCTGGTAAAAATGAAAGAGCCGTTGAAGCAATGGAGGCTGTAGATAGGAACCTAGTTAGAGAAGATAAGGGAATGATTTTACTATTAGCACCACCATTTGAAAAATCATCATTAGAGCCTGGATATATTAAAGGCTATGTTGCCGGTGTTAGAGAAAATGGAGGGCAATATACTCATGCAGCGGTATGGGTAATCTTAGCCTTAACTAAACTAGGATTGGGAGATAAGGCTTGGAAGTATTACAACATGATTAATCCTATTAACCATTCAAAAACTGAACTTGAATGTAGAACATATAAGGTTGAACCATATGTTATGGCAGCTGATGTATACATTAAAGAACCTCATGGTGGAAGAGGAGGCTGGAGCTGGTATACTGGAGCTTCAGGATGGATGTATAAAGTAGGTATTGAAGATATTCTAGGCTTAAAACATGTAGAAGGAAAAGGATATAAAGTAGAACCTTGCGTGCCAGAAGATTGGACTGAATATAACATTAAGATTAATAATGAAAAAGAACATTATGATATTAAGGTTATAAGAGGTAAAGAAAATAAGATAAGAATAGATGGCAAGGAAGTGGATATAATTCCTAAAGAGGCAGGCACTTTAAAAATAGAAGTTGAGTTTAAGTAATAAGAGTAATAGAGAAAAGAGAAGCTGCTTTGGTGGCTTCTCTTTTCTTTCATTGTTTACAGGGTATAGAAAAATGTGTAAAATAGAATTGGTTAGGTGGTGAATTTTGGTGAATAATAGTAAAAAAGGGTTAGGAATTATTATTGTATTATTTATTGTCCTAATAGGGGTTTTAACTCTTGGTATCCTTAAAGAAAAGAAAATGCAAAAAGATAGTGAGAGTGTAACTTCAGAATGGGTTGCGTCAAAAGATAACAATACTAGTAAAGCCGATAAGAAGGAAGAAGAAAAGCCTTCAGATGAAGAAAAAAAAGAAGAGCAAGAAGCACCAAAAGAAGAAAATAAGGGGCTTTATAGCAAATTGAAAAATAAGTCTGATGTAAGAATGCTTGTATTAGGTGATGGATTGGCCCTTAGTCAAGGAAGAAATACTACAGCTGGTATGTGGGATAAAGAAATCGCAAATTGGATGACTAATACATATGGTAGCAAGGTAGAATTAGTTTCCCTTGCAAGAGCTGGTGCAACATCAGGAGTAGGTTATGAAGTTGCTGCAAATAATGATATAAGTAATTACGATTTAATCATTATTTGTTTTGGACAAAATGACAATAATAAACTAACTAACATTAATACTTTTAATGCTAACTATAAGGGAATAGTAAATAAGGTAAAAGAGAAAAATCCGGATGGTACAATTTTACCTATATTACCAAGTACATTAGTTGGAGATAATGCATATAGAGTTGCTATACAAAATATTGCAAAAAATAATAATCTTAATGCAATTGATGTAAGCAATGAGTTTGCAAACTCTGGTGTAGCAATAAATCAACTTGTAGGTAACGGTGGCTTACCTAATGATAAAGGTTATGGATTATATATTAAGGCTGTAACTAAGTATATAGAAAGTTCAATGAATTAATTAATGGGGGAACAAAGGATGAAGCTATTTGTAACTGATTTAGATGGAACTTTAGTTGAATATAATAATATAACAGATGAAAATCTTGAAGGAATTAATAGACTAAATGCTTCAGGAGAGCTTTTAGCAGTTGCAACAGGAAGAGCCTATAATAGTTGTACTTTTTTAAAAGAAAAGTATGGAGTGAAAGTAGATTATTTAATTCTCTTAAATGGTGGATTAATAATAGACAAGGATGGTAAGGTAGTTCATCATAAAGAAATATCTTATAATACAGTAAAAAGCATTATAACTGATGTAAAAAGTGATGATTCTGTAATATCTGTGGAAACAGGATATACTTCTTATGTAGTTCATGGAAGATATAAAGAAGATATAGATTGGAACGGTTTAGAATATGAAAATTTAGAAAATATAAAAGACAAAAACTTGTCTTTAATTTCTCTTTATTATCCAGAGTCAGATATAGAGGAAGTTGAGAAAATATGTAGGCTAATTAATGAAAAATATTCAGATGAAGTAGTTGCATATAGAAATACTTGCTTTATTGATGTGGTTCCTAAAGGTTGCTCTAAAGGAGAAGGGGTAAACTATGTAAAGGAAAGAGAAAACATAGATACTAAAGATACATATGCTATAGGGGATTCTTATAATGATATACCAATGTTTAAAGAATCAGGACATTCTTTTACCTTTGAGAATGTAGAGGATGGAATAAAGAAGGAAGCAGATTATGTTGTTTCTTCAGTAGCAGAAGCCATAAAAAATTATTGCTTAAAGTAGTATAAAGATAACCAATTTTTATTTGTTGTTTTTTGGAATGATTTTTGATAAAATAGACTATGTTTTTCAAAAATGTAATGGAGGGTTTGATATGCCTGTAAGAATAGCAATACTAGGTGGACCTAGATGTGGAAAGACTACTTTGATGCAACAATTATATGTAGATTTAAAAATTAGAGATATTAATGTAGGTGCAGCTTCAGAATATAGCACCGATTATTTAAGAGATAAAGGTATGATTGAAAACATAGCTGAACAATATGGAATATACTTAGGTCAGCTACAGTTAGAACAAGAGTTAGAACAATTTGATTATGCAATTACAGACTATGCAACTTTTGTACCATATATATATGGAAGATTTATGCTTGGTGATAAAGAAAGAAGCAAGAAAGAAATTGAAATCTTAAAGGATTTATATGTTCTTGCTTTAAGAGATTTACCTAAGTATGATTATATATTCTTTGTTCCAAGAGAATTTGGTTACACAAAGGATGGAGTAAGATGGCAAGATGAAGAAATGGCATCTGCAGTAGATAATGCAATACTTAATTTCTTACAATCAGAAAATGTTAAGTATGATGTTATAACTGGTAATACAAAAGAAAGAGCAGAAGCAATATTAAAGAAAATTAATTTGGTATAATCAGTTCAATAAAAGCTCTGGTATAAAAGGATGGTCCAGAATATGATAAAAAATATAAAGCAAAATTTATTGAAAACTTTCACTATAGTATTTATAATAACTATGTTTTTTTTAGTATGGACAGCCATATTTAATAATGGATCCCTATTTAGAGAATTAAATATATACGTTGAAATAATAGGAGCAATAGGTTTTATTGCTCTTTTATGGCTTATATATAAAATTTTAAATAGGATTGATGAAAGGCATCTTTGGATTATAGTAGGTTTTTCCTTTATTACAATAATAATATTACAACTATTTTTTATAAGATACTTTAGAGTAAATCCATCTTGGGATTTTGATGTTATTATTGGGGGAGCTAAAGCAATTGCTAATGGTGATAAGTATTTATGGTCTTATTTTTATGAACGCTATCCTAATAATAGTGGAATTACATTAGTGTTAGCATTTATTTATAGTTTTGTTAAGAAGTTTACAGCAAATAATGATATATATCTATATGTAGGATATTTATTAAATATAATAATGGTAAACCTATCGGTATATGTGATTTATAAGTTTTCTAAGGAGGAATTTGGAAAAAGATTTTCCGCATTAGTGAGTATTTTTTGTATATTTGTTACTCCGCTGTATACATATACCACTATTGTTTATACTGATACAATTACTGCTGTATTTCCTATTCTAGAATTTTATTTATTATATAAGGTTTTAAAGACTAATAGTAAAAAGAAGTGGTTATACATAAGTTCTTTAGGTGTTTTAGCAGCAATTGGGACTATATTAAAAACTAATATTTTAATTTCATTTATTGCAATAGTTATTATTTGTATTTTCTTATTAAGAAATATTGACTTATTAAAGTCTCTAATAATTTTGCTTGCGTCATTTAGTATAGTTATGGTTATAGGTAAAGGTATAATTTCTGAAAGGTTTCCAATAAAATATGAAGATGCAGGTTTTCCGTATACTCATTGGATAATGATGGGGTTAAAGAACCAAGGCGGGTATGATGGGTATGATGTTAACTTTACAAGCGATATATGTAAAAAGCAAGGTAAGGAAGCTGCTGAAAGAGCTAATGTTGAAGAAATAAAAAATAGATTAAAGAATTATGGGGTTAAAGGATATTTGAACTTTTTAAAAGAAAAAATTTCATTTACTTGGGGAGATGGCACATACTATGCGCCTAATAAGTTAAGAAGAGAACCAATAAATACTAATAATATGCAGGAATATGTAATTGGAGAAAAAAATCAAGCTTATATTTATTTAAGTCAATTTGTTCATATAGTAATTTTAATAGGTATTACTATAAGTGGTGTTATGTCATATAAAAGGTATGATGTTATAAAAGGAATACAGATATGCATTTTTGGGGTTTTTCTATTTTTAATATTATGGGAAACTAGATCTAGATATTTAGTTTGTTACTTACCTTTAATGATATTTTGTGCAATGGATGGATTTAATAGTATATTTAAAAGTGTAGAAAGTAAAATAATATTGAATAATTCATAAAAGCTAAGCAAAATTAATATAATGATATAGATAATAGAATACAGATGTAGCTCCACTGAAAGTGGAGCTATTTTTATTCTTTAGGAAATTATAATTTCCTTACCTTTAGTAGGAGATGGTGTGATATTTGTTTTGATGTGACTTGGAGCTTACGACGGAACAAGCAAAATAAATATCACACCCGCCTTTTTTAGTCTTCGTAGTTATGATTGTCGTCTATTATATCATCACCTTCATCAAAAAGACTTTCTGTATAATCAAATTCTTGCCATGCTATATTATTTACAGCTATATCATCAACGGCAGGATTAGGAAGAGGTGTGGAATCTCCATTAGGAGCATAGCTTCTTATCTCATCTTCAGTTGGATGATAGTCTGTTCTCACTTTAGGCAAATATGCTTTTTTCTTGCTCATAAAGTATCCCTCCTTAAATTTATATAAATAGTTTTACCGTAAGGAGAGAAAAAAATGCAGCTAAATATTTAAAATCTTTTTATATATTACGTCTGCTATCCCATCTTCTTCATTAGAAAGAGTAATATAATCAGCTTTTGACTTTATATAATCAGATGCGTTATTCATAGCAACACCAAGTCCAGCAAATTGGAGCATGTCTATATCATTATCTCCATCACCAAAGGCAATTACTTCATTTGGTGAAATATCTAGGTGTTTGCATAAAGCTTTTAAAGCATTAGATTTACTACAATCTTTGTTCATAAATTCAAAAATGAATGAAACTGTTCTTAATGCATTATATTTTTCAAAGTATTCCTTAGGAATCTTTTTAACTGCCTCATCTAACTTTTCTTTTTCATCTAAAATCATTGTTTTTATAATAAAATCATTATCATTTATATCATTTTCTATATCCATAATTTTAACATCTATATTATTATGCAAAGTTTCAGCTTCAGTATATTTATTCTCTTTTGGCGCAATGCAGCATTCATCAATAAAACCATGAAATTCAACACCTAAGGATTTAGAAAGTTTATAAATATCTTTAAAATCTTTTCCTGTTAACCCGTTTCTAACTATAGGCTTTAAAGTTTTTGTATTATAAATAGAAGAACCATTATAAGCAATAACATATTCATCATCATTTATTAAATCTAACTCTTCTAAATAATTCATAACTCCCTGAATAGGTCTTCCAGTAGTAATAACTATTTTTATTCCTTTTTCTTTAGCTAGATTAATAGCCTTTTTCGTTTCTTGTGATATTGTATTATTACCTTTTAATAAAGTTCCATCCATATCAAGAGCAATCAGTTTAAACATAAGAACCTCCCAAAACCAACAAATTCTATGTCTATTATACAGTAAAATGTGGTATAATCTAAAGATGTGTAAAAATATACTTAATGTTAATATAGAGGAGGCATAAGCTTTGGCTGATTATATAAATGAGATTAACAAAAGAAGAACCTTTGCAATTATTTCTCACCCAGATGCAGGTAAGACTACACTTACAGAAAAGTTCTTATTATATGGAGGAGCTATAAGACTTGCAGGTTCTGTTAAAGCAAGAAAAGCATCTAAGCATGCTGTGTCAGACTGGATGGAAATAGAAAAGCAAAGAGGTATTTCTGTTACATCATCTGTTATGCAATTTAATTATGGTGGACATTGCATCAACATACTAGATACTCCAGGACACCAAGATTTCTCAGAAGATACATATAGAACACTTATGGCAGCAGATTCAGCAGTAATGGTTGTTGACGCAGCAAAAGGTGTAGAAGATCAAACAAGAAAGCTATTCCAAGTTTGTTCTTTAAGAGAGATGCCTATTTTCACATTTATAAATAAGATGGATAGAGAATCTAGAGATCCATTTGAATTATTAGAAGAAATAGAAAATGAATTAGGCATAAAAACATACCCAATGAACTGGCCTATAGGCTCAGGTAAAGACTTTAAGGGTGTATATGAAAGAGATAATAAAAGAATCATTGCTTTTAATGGTGGGGACCACGGACAAACAGAAGTAGAAGCTATTGAAGGTAATGTAGAAGATGATAAATTCAGAGAAATTCTAGGAGAAGCTCTTCATGATAAGTTAATGGAAGATATAGAGCTTCTAGATATTGCTGGAGATGATTTTGATATAGAAAAGGTTAGAAGTGGAGAATTAACTCCTGTATTCTTTGGATCAGCATTAACTAACTTTGGTGTAGAACCATTCTTAGAACATTTCTTAGAAATGACTACATCACCACTATCAAGAAATTCAGATATAGGAGAAATTGACCCATTTGATGATAAATTCTCTGCCTTTGTATTCAAGATACAAGCTAATATGAACAAAGCTCATAGAGATAGAATTGCATTTATGAGAATTTGTTCAGGTAAGTTTGAAAAAGGTATGGAAGTTATGCACATGCAAGGTGGTAAAAAAATTAAACTTGCCCAACCTCAACAATTTATGGCTCAAGATAGAGAAATAGTTGAAGAAGCATATGCAGGGGATATTATAGGGGTATTTGACCCAGGTATATTTGCAATTGGTGATACTTTATGTTCTCCATCAAAGAAGTTTAAGTTTGAAGGTATTCCAGCCTTTGCTCCAGAACACTTTGCAAGAGTAAGACCAGTAGACACTATGAAGAGAAAACAATTTATAAAGGGTGTAACTCAAATAGCTCAAGAAGGAGCAATTCAAGTATTTAAAGAACTTCACATAGGAATGGAAGAAATAATAGTTGGAGTTGTTGGTGTACTTCAATTTGAAGTTTTAGAATATAGACTTAAGAGTGAATACAATACAGATATTAAGATGGAAAGACTTCCTTATAGATATGTAAGATGGATTGAAAACAAGGATTTAGATCCAGATACGCTAAATCTTACTTCAGATACTAAGAAGGTTAAAGACTTTAAGGATAGAAATCTTCTTATATTCCAAAACGACTGGGGAATATCCTGGGCTTTAGACCATAATAAAGGAATTATTCTTTCAGGTGTAGGAAAAACAGAGTAATAGAAGGTACAAGGTAAGAAAGTACGAGGTAATAAAAAAACTTCACTAGCAAGCTAGTGAAGTTTTTTTATTACATAACTGTGCGTACACTGCTTTTTACTTCATATCTAATACTTTGTTACCTATCTAAAGTTGATTTGTTACATAGTAATAATAATATCTTATGGCGTCATCTACTATTTCTCCAACAGGCATATTAACATCTAGACTAAAGCCCTTTAATTCATTTAACATTTTTACAGTTGATTTTCTAAGAGCATAGCTTCTCTTACAATCAAAAGGTTCCCTATCATTATTAATTACTCCTACAGTAAAGTTGTTAAAAACAGTATCATTTCTAGATTTATCAGATATGGATTTTTCTTTGAATTGATTAGTAGTGTTCTTTTCAGTTTCATTTGTCAATAGTTTTTCATCATCAGGTTCTTGAAAGTTAAAAGTCATAACGGTTCTTGCAGTTGGATCTCTGAAAATTTTTTCTTCCTGATCCCAAACATCATCTAATATTTCTACATCTTCAGAACAAATATCACTGTTCTGTTTTTTCTTTGCCATTGCATCACTCCTTTATGGAAAATATTTACAATATAATTATAATAAATAATATGTCTTATAACAATAAAATTATTTATTTAATAAAAGAATATATGTTTTAAAAGAAGTAAAGAATATTTATTCTTTTAAAATATTAATAATAAAAATAATATTCTAAAAATAAATAAGTTTGGGAGCTGTAAAAAATCATTCATTAGAAATTTTTAAATGAAAAAAGAAATGCTGCTTTAAGAATTATAGTTTTAAAAGTGCTATACTTACAATTTGTTTTTTAATCCAAATCGTAGATAATCATTCAAATTGAATCAATTGGAATTTGCTTTTAAAATTTTAAAAGAGTCTATGAAAAAATATAAATGAAAATACATTTTTGAGATCGAACAAGCTGTATGTAAAAAGTTTATTCAATTTTAGACTTCTAGAGCGTAATGAGTTTATTAAGAATGCTGTAGGTAAAATTAAAACAGGCACACTTCTATAGCTATGTTAATAAGAAACACGAAGTATTTAAACTATAAGTAGAAAAAAGTTCACTTTATTAAAAAAGATAATAAAAAATGAACGACAAGAAGGTTGGAGATTCGACAAATATAAAGAAAGAGATGAATAAGTTTTCATTAACAGAATAACTGGTCTAGACAAGCGTGAAAATACTGTGAACATGTGAAGAAATATTTATTTATAAAGCTCTTTGTCGAAGAAAAGGGGCTTCTTTTAATTGAATTTTTAGATTTAAAATTTAAAATAGAATATGTAGTAAAGTTAAGAGCGGAACGTTCGTGAAAAGGTGAATAATTATTAGCAAAATTGAAAATATATATGTAATGAATAAGTGTTGTGTATATTTTTTTGTTAACAAATGTAGTTCTTGATGTTAAAATAAATAATGTATGTATATTTGGATAATATAAGTTAAGATTTATGGAGGAAAGTAGAATGAATGAAGAAATCATCAAAATTGAAGATATAGTAGATGGGCTGAAAAAGAGATGGCAAATAATAGTTACAATAACTCTTATAGCAACAATTATATCTGCAGTTGTAAGTTTTTTTATAATAAGGCCTAAATATGAAGCATCCGCAAAACTATTTGTTGGTAAGGAAGCTTCAACAGAAAGCTACAATAATAGTGATATAACAATGTATCAACAATTGGTAAAAACATATACAAGCCTTATAAAAACAGAAGATTTAGTAGGTAAGGCATTAAAGGATAATAATATAGATTTAGATCCCCAGAAAGTAGTATCGGCATTATCTGCAGAACAAATAACAAACACTCAATTAATGCAGGTTAAGTACATAAGTAAGAATAAAGAAGAGGCAGCTAATGTAGTAAAAGCAGTAACAGATGAATTTATTAAAGAATCATCAGCATTAATAAAAAATGCAGATGTAAAGATAATTGAAAGTGTAAAGCTACCTGAAAAACCAGTAAGTCCTAATAAGAAGATGAATATAGCAATAGCTATGTTACTAGGTTTAATGGTTGGAGTTGGACTAGCATTATTATTAGAGTTTATGGATAATACATTTAAGGACAAAGAGTCATTAGAAAATATTATAGGAGTACCTGTTTTAGGTGCGATTCCAGATCAAGAAAAGGTTAAATAAAGGAGAATTATATGTTTATAGTAGAAAAGAAACCTAATTCTATAGCAGCAGAAGCCTATAGAACTTTAAGAACTAATATACAATATTCATCTTTTGATAAAGAGATAAAAACTATGGTGATAACAAGCTCTGAGCCTGGAGAAGGTAAGTCAACTACTGCAGGTAATATGGCTTTATCCTTTGCTCAATCAGAAAAAAGTGTTATTTTAATAGATTGTGACTTAAGAAAGCCTTCCCTTCACAGAAATTTTAAGGTGTCTAATTTAGTTGGGTTATCTGATGTATTAATAGGAAAAGAAAAAATGAATGATGCGGTAACTGAATATAGTGAAAATCTTCATATTTTGACATCAGGAAAATTACCTCCAAACCCATCAGAGATGCTTGGGTCAAAAGCAATGGGAAGACTTTTAGAAGAGCTAAAGAGCAAATATGACATAATTATACTAGATAGTGCTCCGTTACAAGCTGTAACAGATGCTCAAATTCTTTCTACTAAGGTAGATGGAACAATTTTAGTAGTAAGAGCAGAAAAAACAAAAAGAGATTCAGTACAACAAGCAAAAGCACTTTTAGATAAAGTAGGTGCCAATATATTAGGAAGTGTACTTAATGGTGTTGAAAACACTAGAAAGAAATATTACTACTATTATGGTAATGAAGGCAAGTAAGAGGGCGATTAAATGATAGATATACATTCACATATATTACCTGGAATTGATGATGGGTCAAAAAATATAAATATGACCTTACATATGATTAAAATGGCAGAAAAGAGTGGAACAAAAGATATAGTTGCCACTCCTCATTTTTGTAGAGGATATGGAGAAACACCTTATGATGAAGTTAAAAAGTTAGTAAAGGAGTTTAATAAGCTTGCAAAGGGGGAAGGGTTAGATCTAAACATACATTATGGTCAAGAAGTTTATTATTCAGAACAAATAATAGATGATTATAAAAGTGGTCTTATAGGTACAATTAATGACTCAAGATATATGTTAATAGAGCTTCCTATGAGAAGCTTTGATAGGGATACATTAGAGGTCATATATGAACTTCAAGTAAAGGGAGTAATTCCAATACTTGCACATCCAGAAAGATATAGACTGATAATAGAAAAACCAGAGAGAATTAATAAGTTTATTAAAGAAGGATTCCTATTTCAAATGAATTCTGGAAGCATTGAAGGTCAGTTTGGAAACAGTGTGAGGAAAACTGCAGAGATATTATTGGCTAATAATATCTATAATTTTATTGGTTCTGATGCACATAATGATACAAATAGATGTACGGGAATAGCCAATGGAATAGAATTAGCTAAAAAGAAGAGCAAAATTAATGAAGAACTTTTGAGAGAAAGTGGCAGAAGGTTATTAAATAATGAAGATATAGAGTTTATAGGAGAAATGGTAAAAGAGAGAAAGGGGATTTTTTCTTTTTTAAAGTGACTTAATTAAGCATAGGGGGTATAACATTGCAAAATAAAAAAGCAAAAATGTTGACATTGGTAATAGTGGACCTGTTACTAATATTTTGTTCATATTTTGTAGCTTTTATATTTAGATTCAAATATACGGACATTAGTATAGCAGAAATTGTAGTAATGTATGAAAGTTATATAAGCAAAATATTTTTAATATCTCTAATCTTTATAGGGATATTTATGGCGTTTAAACAATATAAAAGTATTTGGTCTATTGCAAGCATAGATGAGTTTTTAAGAGGAATTATAGCAACAGCATTAGGGACTAGTGTGGTTTTAGTAATATCTTGTTTAGATAAAAGAAGAATTCCGCTAATGGTTACAATAATGGCTGGAATTATGATAATGGTATTTTGCAACGGTATAAGAATCGGTTGGAGAGTAGTAAGAAGAACTTTAATCTTTATTACAGATAGGAGCAATGGAAATTATAAAAGAGTTTTAGTTGTAGGAGCAGGAGGAGCAGGAGCTCTTGTTGCCAATGAATATAAGAAAAATCCACAATATAAGAAAAAGGTAGTAGCATTTGTAGATGACTTTAGCGAAAAAAGAGGAACCTATGTATCTGGGGTAAAAGTTCTTGGTGATAGATATGATATTCCTACAGTAGTAGAATCACAAAGAATTGAAGAAATAATAATAGCTATATCAGAATTAAAAGAAGTGGAATTAAAGAAAATTTTAGATGAATGTAAGAAAACAACTGCTCAGGTAAAAATAATGCCTGGAGTTTCAGAAGTAATAGATGGAAAGTTCTCTGTTAAAAAAATCAGAGATGTAGATGTAGAAGACCTACTAGGAAGAGAGCCAATTAAGCTGGATTTTAGTGGTATTTCTAGTTATATAGAAAACAAAGTAATTATGGTAACTGGTGGAGGAGGTTCTATCGGTTCAGAATTGTGCAGGCAAATAGCAAAATTTAATCCAAAGGAACTTATTATATTTGATATTTATGAAAATAATGCTTACGACCTACAAAATGAACTTTTAAGAAAGTATAAAAACTTAAATTTAAAGACCTTAATAGGATCTGTTAGAGATAGAAAAAGGTTAAATAGTATATTTAAGGAGTATAGACCTCAGGTTGTATTTCATGCAGCAGCACATAAACACGTTCCTTTAATGGAAGATAGTCCAGGAGAAGCTATTAAAAATAATGTTTTAGGAACTTTAAATACGGCAGAACTTGCTAGTGAATATGGAGTAGAAAGATTTGTATTAATTTCTACAGATAAGGCGGTAAACCCTACAAATGTAATGGGTGCAACTAAAAGAATGTGTGAGATGGTTATACAGTCTATAGATAAAGAAAGTGATACAGAATTTGTAGCAGTTAGATTTGGAAATGTATTAGGTTCAAATGGTTCAGTGGTTCCTTTATTTAAAAAGCAAATTGCAGAGGGAGGGCCTGTTACCTTAACTCATAAAGATATAACAAGATATTTTATGACTATACCAGAAGCATCACAACTAGTTTTACAAGCTGGAGCATATGCAAGGGGTGGCGAAATATTTGTTTTAGATATGGGAGAGCCTGTTAAGATATATGATTTGGCAGAAAACTTAATTAGACTATCTGGATATATTCCAAATGAAGAAATAGAAATAAAAGTTACTGGTTTAAGGCCAGGTGAAAAGCTATATGAAGAGCTTCTTATGAATGAAGAGGGATTAAGTGAGACACCGCATAAGAAGATATTTATTGGAAGGCCTGGAGAATTCAAACTTGAAAAAGTTAAAAATAATATAAATACGCTTTTAGATGTAGTTAAGATTGGAAATAAGGAAAAGTTAAGAGAGAAACTACAGGAGGTAGTGCCAACTTATAGAAATCCTGATGAGGATAATGAAGTAGCTGCTACTAAGGAAGCTTAGAATGGGGGAATAAAAAATGGAAAAGAAAAGAATATTTTTATCATCACCTCATATGGGAGGTATGGAGCAAAAATTTGTTCAAGAAGCTTTTGATACTAACTGGGTAGCCCCTCTAGGACCAAATGTTAATGAGTTTGAAAAAGAATTAAGTGAGTATGTTGGTATTAAATCAGCAGCAGCTACAGTTTCAGGAACATCTGCTATACATATGGCACTTAAATGCGTAGGTGTTAAGGCAGGAGATAAAGTATTTTGCTCAAGTTTAACTTTTGCTGCAAGTTGCAATCCTATTATATATGAAGGTGGAATTCCAGTTTTTATAGATTCAGAGCCGGAAAGTTGGAATATGTCACCTGATGCATTAAAAAAGGCATTTGAAGATGCAGAAAAGTGTGGAGAAATACCTAAAGCTGTTATTGTTGTTAATTTATATGGACAAAGTGCAGATATGGATCCTATAAAGGAACTTTGTGGTAAATATAATGTTCCTATAATAGAGGATGCAGCAGAAAGCTTAGGAGCTATATATAAAGATAAGATGTCTGGTACAATTGGAGATTATGGAATTTATTCATTTAATGGGAATAAGATAATTACTACCTCAGGTGGTGGAATGCTTGTTTCTAATAATGAAGAAAGAATAGCAAAGACAAGATTTTGGATTACTCAAGCAAGAGAAAATGAAAGACATTATGAGCATAAGGAATTAGGATATAATTTTAGAATGTCTAACATAGTGGCTGGAATAGGTAGAGGTCAGCTAAGAGTATTAGATGAGAGAGTAAGACAAAAAACAGAAATATATAACACTTATAAAGAAGCGTTTAAAGATATAGAAGATATAGAAATGATGCCAGAATGCGAGTATGGAAAATCAAATCATTGGTTAAGTTGTATAACTTTAAAACCTGAAGGCAAGGTTAAGCCATTGGATATAATATTAGCTTTAGAAAAGGAAAATATAGAATCTAGACCTATATGGAAGCCAATGCATATGCAACCTTATTATAAGGAATGTAAGTTCTTTAGTCATAATGATGATGGAATAAGCGTTGCAGAAGACATATTTAATAGAGGATTATGCTTACCTTCTGATAGCAAAAACACAAAAGAAGATATGGATAGAGTTATTTCTATAATAAAAGGATTGTTTTAAAGAGGTGTTCCGTGAAAAATGCAGGAAATAAGAAATTTGGTAATATAATAAAAAGAATATTTGATTTTACTGCATCATTATGTGGTTTGATTTTATTATCACCAATACTTATTGTTGTTGCATTACTAATTAGGTTGAATTTAGGAAGTCCTATATTTTTTACTCAAGATAGAGTGGGAAAGCACAACAAAGTATTTAAGATGATAAAGTTTAGGAGCATGAAAGATGGGGTTGATAAGGACGGAAATTTACTTCCAGATGAAATGAGATTAACTAAGTTTGGCAAAATGCTTAGGAGTACAAGCTTAGATGAGTTGCCGGAGTTGATTAATGTGCTAAAAGGGGATATGAGCTTAATAGGTCCAAGACCGCTATTAGTTGATTATTTACCTTTATATAGTGAAGATCAAATAAGAAGACATAATGTTTTACCTGGATTAACAGGATGGGCTCAAATAAACGGCAGAAATAATTTGAGTTGGAATGAAAAGTTTAATTTAGATGTGTGGTATGTTGATAATTGGTCATTAATTCTTGATATTAAAATCTTCTTTTTAACTATTTATAAAGTATTTAAGAGAGAAGGGATAAGTCAAGATGGCAATGTTACAATGGAAAGATTTAATGGATTTAACTAATGTTAGGGTGAAGTGTATTGAAGGATATAGTAATTATAGGTGCTGGTGGAGTAGGAAGTGAAACTGCTTGGATTATTGAGCAGATTAATATTAAAAAAGATGAATGGAATTTGCTTGGATTCATTGATGATAATGAGTTAATGCAAGGAAAGGATATCATTGGATACAAAGTTATAGGAAGTGTGGAAAAAATTACAAAAACTTATAAGAATTTCAAAAAAGAAGATAGACCGTATGTTGTTATTGCGATAGCAAATTATAGTGTAAAAAAGAACATTGTAAATAAGTTGAAGAATATGTTTAACTTTGCAACATTAATTCATCCGGATGTATTTGTTCATATTAGCAATTCTATTGGAGAAGGTTGCATTATATATCCAGGAGTAATAATGACAGTGGATGTAAAGATAGGAAATCATGTTATTGTAAGTCCTAAGTGTGGTATAGGTCATAACTCTACAATAGGAGATTATGTTTCATTGTTATGGAATGTTAATGTTTCCGGATATGATCAAATTGGAGAAGGAGTTTTAATAGGAAGTGGTGCTACTATAATACAGGATAAAATGATAAATAAAGAAGCTATCATAGGTGCAGGTTCTGTAATAATTAGTAATATAAATTTTAAGGATAAATTTGTTGGAGTGCCTGGAAGAAAAATTAATGAAAGGAGTAGAGAATGAGAATAGTTTATTTGCATCAATATTTTAAGACGAATAAAGATAATGGTGGAACAAGATCATATGAGTTTGCAAAAGAGCTGGTTAGACAAGGTCATGAAGTAATAATGATAACTGGAGAGAGAATATCAACTGAGTATGTTGATGGTATTAAAATTATTTCTACAGAAACTAAATATAATCAAAAGATGAATAAGATACAGCGTATTAAAGCATTTTCAGATTATTTTATTAAAAGCACTAAAGAAGGATTAAAAATTGATAATATTGATTTAGTATATGCTACTTCAACACCACTAACTATAGGGATTCCAGCTATAATTATAAAAAAGATTAAAAAATGTAAAATGATATTTGAAGTTAGAGATGTTTGGCCAGATATACCAATACAGTTAGGAATAATAAAGAATAAGTTATTAATATGGTGTTTAAAAAAATTTGAGCAAAGTTGTTATAGAAACGCAAATCATATAGTTGCACTATCAGATGGAATGAAGAAAAATATTATTAAAAAAGGGGTAAGTGAAACTAAAGTTACAACTATAACGAATATAGCCAATATAGAGTTATATAGTAAGTCGTTTTGTACTGATAATATAAAAGAGAGTATTGAACTTGTTGATAAGTTTATTTGTGTGCATCCAGGAAGTATGGGCAAAGTAAATGGATTAGAGTTTATATTAAATGTAGCAGAGAATATACATGATAAAGATATAGTTTTTTTGCTTATAGGAGAAGGCTCGGAAAAAGAAAAATTAAAAAGAATAAAGGAGGAGAAGAAGTTAGATAATGTGATTATAAAGGACGCAATATCTAAAGAAAGAATAGTTGAAGTTATAAAATCTAGTGATTTAGGAATTATGTGTGTTACTAATAAAGAAATTCTTAAAGATAATAGTGCAAATAAATTTTTTGATTTTTTAGCGGCAGGATTACCTATATTTATAAATTATGGTGGTTGGCAATCAGAAGTGTTGAAAAATGGGGGATGCGGTTATAGTTTTAAGTTTGAGGATCATAAAAGTATGGCAAGGCAAATAGTTGCTTTAAAGAATAATACAAATTATTTAAAACAAATGAGATGTAACTCAAAAAAGGTAGCTATAAATTATTCGCTAAGTAAAAATTTAAATAAATTAACAAAAGTAATAAATGAGGTTGGAGGAATTTAGAATGAAACTTTATAATAGAATTGTTGAGAAAAAAGAAAAAATCTCAGTGGTAGGATTGGGGTATGTTGGAATGCCAATAGCGGTAGAGTTTTCAAAACAAGTAGATGTTATTGGATTTGATTTAAATAGCAAAAAGATAAATTTATACAAAGATGGAATAGATCCGACAAATGAAGTTGGAGATAATGCGATTAAGAAATGTACAGTGAATTTCACATGTGATGAAGTGGCTTTAAGAGAGGCTAAATTTCATATAGTAGCAGTACCAACACCAATAAATATTGATAAAACACCAGATTTAACACCTGTTGAAGGAGCAAGTACTATAATTGGTAGAAACTTAACAAAGGGATCGATAGTGGTTTATGAATCAACTGTATATCCAGGAGTAACAGAGGATATATGTGTTCCAATATTAGAAAAAGAATCTGGGCTAAAGTGCGGAGTGGATTTTAAAGTTGGATATTCACCTGAACGTATTAATCCAGGTGATAAGGTTCATAGATTAGAGAATATAAAGAAAATAGTATCTGGTATGGATGAAGAGAGTTTGGAGGAAATCTCAAAGGTGTACGAGCTTATTATAAAAGCTGGTGTACATAAAGCAAGTACAATAAAAGTTGCAGAAGCAGCTAAGGTAGTTGAAAATAGTCAAAGAGATATAAACATTGCATTTATGAATGAATTAGCAATGGTATTTGACAGAATGGGAATTGATACTAAAGAAGTTGTAGAAGCTATGAATACTAAGTGGAATGCATTAGGATTTTATCCAGGACTTGTAGGTGGACATTGTATAGGAGTGGACCCATATTATTTTGTATATGAAGCTGAAAAGTTAGGTTATCATAGTCAAATTATTCTTTCGGGAAGAAAAATTAATGATGGAATGGGTGCATTTGTAGCAGATGCAATTATTAAGCAATTAGTTTTAGCTAATAAGGTAGTAAAACAAGCTAAAGTAGTTATTTTAGGAATAACATTTAAAGAAAATTGTCCTGATACAAGAAACTCTAAAGTTATAGATATTATTAATAGATTAAGAGAGTATGAAATAGAACCAATAGTAGTTGATCCTCAAGCAGATAAGGATGATGCTTACAATGAGTATGGTGTAGAATTAACTAAGATAGAAAATGTAAAAGATGCAGATTGCCTAGTATTTGCAGTAGCACATAATGAGTTTAAAAATATGAATATAGATTATATAGACAGTTTATTTGGTGAATTTAAAAATAGTGAAAAAGTACTCGTTGATGTAAAAGGAATACTAAATAAAGATGAAGTTAAGAGTAGAAGATATTCTTATTGGAGTTTATAATTTATGAAAATATTATTTTTGTGTACTTATTATCATAGAGCTATGATTTTTCGAGATTCTATGGATATGCTAGAACAGTATGGACATAAAGTGGAGGCTTTTAATGCGGTTGTTAAGGGAGCAAAAATAGATCCAAAGTATAGTGATATTATGGATGAATTGGTATTTCATAGAGAGTGTTTTAATAAATTTGATAGATTTTTTTATCATCATAAGCAAACAAAGTTTTACAAAAAGTTAATTGAAGAGATTGATGTGACAAAATATGATATTATACACTCACATACGTTATTTAATGGTGGATATGTTGCATATAACATAAATAAAAAATTTGGGATTCCATATATTGTATCCATTAGAAATACTGATATGAATATATTTTTAAAGATACCGTTATTTAAAAGGATTGCAAATAAAATAATCAAAGAAGCATCAGGCATACAATTTTTGTCCGTACCGTATAAAGATAAGTTTATTAATAAATATGTAGAAGATGAATATAGGGAAGAGTTTATAAAAAAAAGTGTTGTTATTGGTAACGGGCTAGAGAAGTTTTGGTTAGATAATAAATTTAATAAGAAAAGGACTATAGATAAGAGTAATATACGTGTCATTTGTGTTGGCAAAATTGATAAGAATAAAAATATTGTAACTACTATAAAAGCTTTAGAAAGTTTGATTTTACTAGGGGTTAATGTGAGTTTTACAATCGTAGGACAAGTGATAGATAAGGATGTATTAAATTATCTAAAACAATTCAATTTTATAAGAATAGTTGAATATTTATCAAAAGAAAAATTAATTGAAGAATATAGAAAAAGTGATATTTATATTATGCCTTCAATTCATGAAACTTTTGGGAGAGTTTATGCAGAAGCAATGACACAAGGGCTACCTATAATTTACTCTAAGGGACAAGGATTTGATGGTATTTTTGAGGACGGATGTGTTGGATATTCAGTGCCTAGTAAAGATGCTGAATATATAAAAAGTTGTATAATAAAAATCATTGATGATTATTCAAATATATCTTTAAGATGTTTGCAATATTGTAATATATTCGATTGGGAAAAAGTAGCATATAAATTAGAAGAATTTTATAAAGATTCACTAAAAAGAGGAAAAGGAGATAATTAATGAAAGTAGCATGGTTAACTTTTCATAATGCAATTAATTATGGAGCAGCATTACAAACTTATGCATCTCAACAAGCACTAATGTCGATGGGAATTAATTGCGAAATTATAGATTATGTAAATGAGTATAGAGGTAATGCATATAATATGCTAAGTCATGCAAAAAAAGAGTTTAAAGATAGAAAGTTTATTTCATCAGCAAAATATATTGCTGGTGGAATATTCATGGGGAGAAGAAAACAAAAGTTTATAAAATTTTATAATAATAATATTATTACTACGAAAAAAAGATTTACATGTAGTAAAGAAATACAAGAAATAAATGACAAATTTGATAAGTTTATTGTGGGAAGTGATCAAGTTTGGAATTATAGAAATAATGGTGGGGATTTCACATTTTTGCTGGATTTTGTAAGTGATAATAATAAAAAGATATCGTATTCATCTAGTTTTGGGCTATCTGAAATTCCGTCAGAATTAGTGGAGAAATATAGGTTGAACTTAAAGGGCATAAAAAAGTTATCTACTAGAGAAGGTTATGGTGTTGAGCTTATAAAGAATCTAGCTGGAAGAGAGGCTGAGCTAGTATTAGACCCTGTATTCCTATTAAGTAAGAATCAATGGTTAGCATTATGCAATAATAGAGCTAAAAAGAGAAAGTATGTTTTTGCTTACACTAATAAATCGGGGCAGTGGGAAGATTTTTTAAGTAAGACTAGATATACAATGGATAATATGAGGATTCATAAAATAACTAGGTATTTATCTATTAAAGATTTTTTAAATCCTCAAGTTAAGAATAGTTACTCTATTTCACCAATAGAGTTTATTGAAACAATAGCTAATTCGGAATTAGTTGTTTCAGCATCTTTTCATTGTATAGCAATGGCAATTATATTAAATGTACAATTTGTTGCTATTTTAACTGGAGATAAGGGGAAAGATGAGAGGATATTAAATATATTAAGAATTACCGGATTGGAACAAAGAATTTTACATGAAGGAATGACTAGCCAAGATGTATGTGAAAAAATTGATTATAATAAGGTTCAGACTAAACTTTCTGAATATATTTCCAAGTCATACAAGTTTCTTGAAGAGGCTATATATAGTAAATAAAAGAAAGGAGATTGAATATGGAAGTTATATGTAATGAAAGTTTAAAAAAGTATACAACAATAAAGATAGGGGGAATAGCTAAGAGATTATATATTCCTGAGAGTACTGATGAATTAATTGAATTAATTAATAAATTAAATAGTAGTAAATTATATATTATTAGTGGTGGATCTAATTTGTTAATCAACGATGAGAAAGTGTTTGAAGAAGTTATTAGTTTGAAAAAGATGGATGATTCTATAAAAAAATTAAACAATGGAAGATATTATGTTGGAGCATCAGTAAGACTACAAAAGTTAATTAATTTTATTAACTGTGATGGCTATGGTGGAATTGAATACCTATACTCTCTTCCTGCTTTAGTTGGGGGATCAATTGCAATGAATGCTGGAAGAGGTAGAGCCTATAATTTATGTATAAGTGATTATTTGGAAGAAATTTACGTATATGATTATGAAAATCATATATCAAAAGTTATGAAAAAAGAAGAGTGTCAATTTGAGTATAGAAATTCTATTTTTAAAAAAAGTAAGTTAATAATTGTAGGCGCAATTTTTAATTTTGATATAATGAATAAAGAGGAAACAAAAAAATTAAAAAGAGAAAGAATTGAATTAGTAAAGAAATTTCAAGATAGTAGTGGGTATAACTTTGGGTCAGTATTTAGAAAATACAATAAATATATTATGCAAATTATAAGAGTGATTAATTTTGGAAATAAAAATGGAGTTAGATTTTCAAAAAAAACATCAAATTGGATTATTAATAATGGAGATGGTTCTTATAAGCAAGTATGTGTCTTAATAGATAAGGTAATAAAAATACATAGAATTTTAAAAAAAGATATATTACTAGAAGTAGTAAGATGGGATTAAATAAAATAGTATTTTTTCTAAGGTATAGTTGAAAGTTATACTATAATAAGAAATTTATATAAAATCTGATTATGTTTTTATAACATTTAAAAGATAGTATTATTGAATTATACAATTCAAACTAAGTATTCTTTCGTGAAGTTTATGGTATATTATCTGAATTTTATATATTATACTAACAATTTAGAAATATATAGGGAGAAATATATGAAAAAAATAGTGAATTTAGAGTTTTATAAAAAAAATAGAGGTGCTGATAATATAACATTAACCATTGGAATTTTTCTATTTAGATTTCTTTTAGATATAAGCTATTATAAATTAATAGGTCCTATATTTGAGTATTCAGGTTTTAGATATTCTTTTAATTTTAGTAGATATATATTATCAATATTTATATTAATGATATTTATTCCAATTATAATTAGACTAAATAGAAAAGTATCTTTTTCCAGAATAACAATTACAGTATTAGTATATATATCCCTTGTTCCGTTTACTACAATGGTTGCTTTTTATGATTTTGAAATTAACTTTGTTATTCAATTTGTGATTTATTGGTTAATTTTACTTATAACATATCTTTTGTTTCCAAAATTAAAACTAGTTGAAATAAAAAAAGAGAAAATTACAGATTTTGTACTTAAAGTTATAATTTTTTTATTTTTTATTACTATAATATTTATTTCTTGGAGATATACTGGATTTAGAATAACTTTAGATATATTTAATGTATATGACTTAAGAAGTGAAGCGAGTAGTTTTAAAATTCCGACTTTACTTAGTTATATTTATGCTGCATCTAAAATGATTAATCCAGTACTTATAGTATATTATATGTCTATAAAAAAGTATAAAATGACAAGTTTTATAGTATTAATACAATTATTAAGTTTTTCTATTAATGGATCTAAAACAGTATTTTTTAGTACAGTTTTATCTATTATATTATATTGGATATATAATAATAGATATATTTTGAGATTGCCGTGGCTTTTAGCATTGATTCCTTTCATTGGAGGAATTGAGTATTACATAATGAAATCTTATAATATAGTTAATTTTATAATTAGACGAGTATTTTTTGTACCTAATCTATTAAATTATTATTATTATGATTTTTTTAGTAAAAATACTCCAGATTATTTAAAGCAGAGCTTTTTAAGGCATTTTGGTATAGAGTCATCATATCCACCAATAGATAATTTAATTGGAGAATTATATTTTAATAAGCCTAACATGGGAGCAAATAATGGTCTTTTCAGTGAAGCGTATTCAAATTTTGGATCATTAGGATTATTTATAATGCCATTTATAATAGTTTTTGCATTTAAAATTTTAGATGCTTGCGCAGAAGGTCTTGATAGTAGAATCTTTATAGTATCGAGTTGCATTCTAGCTTTTATATTTATAAGCTCGTTTTTTTTCACGATATTATTGACGCATGGATTTATCGCATTATGTTTGATTTTAATTTTTCTTCCTAGAAAAACTTAGTTATAGCAAGAAGGTGAAGTTATGATAAGTAAATTAAAGTTTATTTTTAGGAAGTTGATAGGGGCTAAGGAAAAAGAGGGAATAGTTGATGCTTTAATTAGAAAAAGGATTAAAGTAGAGAAAAAATTTTATAGAAAAAATATATCAAAGATAGAATTAAAAGATACATTAATAAAAATGGGGATAAAAAAAGGTGATAATATTATGGTGCATGCATCTTGGAGACAATTTTATAATTTTTTAGGTAAACCGCAAGATGTTATTAAGATATTGAAAGATATTATAGGACCAGAAGGAATGCTATTAATGCCATCGTATGGCTCAGATAGATTATATTTTGATGTAGAGAATACTCCCTCTAGTGCGGGAGTACTTTCAGAAGTTTTTAGGTTAGGTAAAAATACATACCGTAGTGCATGCACACATTTTTCAGTTTGTGCTTATGGAAAAAATGCATCTGAAATAATAGAGGAGCATTTTTTTAGTGAGTATGGATTTGATAATAGATCACCTTATTATAAGTTTACTAAATTAGAAAATTCAAAAGTGTTATTTATGGGCTTAGGAAAAGAACCAACAAAGATATCTTTATTTCATTGTGCTGGATATTTATTAAAAGATAAAATTGATTATTTTAGTGAAGTATTGAGTAAAGAATATACATCTGTATTAATTATTAATAATAAAAAGTATAAGAAGGATATGATTATTCGAACAAAAGGCCATAAAAATAATAATAAAGTATTTAAAAAGATATTTAGAAATATAAAAACAAGAAAACATATCAAGTTATCTAATTTAGATTTAGTTTGGATTGATGCAAGAGAAGGATTAAATAAAGCAATTGAATTTGCTGAAGAAGGTATATATTGTTATAAATAAATAGAAAGTAGTTAAGAATATGATGAATAAAAAAGGTATTAATATTAAGCTTATAGCAGGAGATATGCTGTTGAATATAGTGGCAACTATATTGCCAATTTTAATTTTGCAATTTATAATTTTGCCGCTACTTGCGGGCAGTTATGGACAAGAAGAGTATGGATTAATTTTGACATTAATTAGTCTAATTACACTTTCTGTTCAGTCATTTAGTATTGCTTTAAGTAATTCAAGACTATTAATGAATAATGAATATAAAGATTTAAATATAAAAGGAGATTTTAATATATTATTAATTTTATATAGTATATTAAATATTATTTTTGTAACAATAGGAACTTATATATATGAAGGTACTTTCAACTTTAAAAGTATTGTTTTAATAATTATTTTATCAGTCATACAACTTACAAGAAGGTATTTGTTGGTAGCCTTTCGTCTAAATATAAGTTACAAAAAAATATTATATAACAATATAATATTGGGCATAGGTTATGGAATTGGGTTTGTTATATTCTGGTTCTTTAAAAGTTGGCAAATAATTTATATTACTGGAGAGTTAATAAGTCTAATTTATATAATAAGAAGAAGTGATTTAATATATGAACCGCTTAAAAAAACACAATTATTTCAGAAGACTACAAAACAAAGTCTCGTTCTATTAGGTGCTTCATTTTTAGGTACAGCTATTACTTATATAGATAAATTATTATTATATCCAATATTAGGACCTAAAATGGTAACCGTATATTATGTATCAACTCTCTTTGGTAAAACTGTATCCATGTTAGTTGGTCCAATAAACAATGTAATTTTGACTTATTTATCTAAAATGAGGAAGTTTAAGAATAAATCTTTTAAGTTAATTCTTATTAGTTTGACAATAGTTGGTATATTTGCATATATATCTATATTAGTTATAAGTAGTCCTATACTTGGTGTTTTATATCCTGATTATGCTGAGGAAGCGATGAAGATTATCTATATAACTACTCTAGGAGCAATAATTAATATGATGAGTAATGTAATTAATCCAGTAATAATGAAATTTTGCAATATATCGTGGCAAATGTGGGTTAATGTAGCAAACATAATTGTATATGTTATTTTTTCTTTGTGCCTTGTAAAGTCATTTGGTATATATGGTTTTTGTATTTCAGCATTAATGGCTGCAATAGTAAAATTAGTATTAATGATATATATATATTATAATACTCAATTAAAGTTAAAGGAATAACTTGAATATAAGTAGTATGCATACTTGCTTTTAAAAAATAAAGAAAGTAAAATATACTTGTGTAAACATTTTACAAAGAACTAAAAATGAAAGGGAGTTAGCTATGAAGGGGACGTATAGCTGTAAAGAGTTAGCTGAAAAATTTAAATTTAGTGGGGAACTTATAAATTCAGAAAGGCATATATGTAGTCATATAAATGATACTCATATATTAAAATTTAAGCAATCTGATGGGACTCTAAAGAAATATATACTTCAAAGAATTAATACAGATGTTTTTCCAGCTGTTGATGAACTAATGAATAATATAGATGGTGTTACTAAACATATCTCTAAGAAGGTTCAAGAAGAAGGTGGAGACGTAACAAGAGAAGGGTTGCGTTTAGTACCAACGGTGGATGAAAAGTTATATTATAGAACAGAAGAAGGTGACTGTTTTAGAGCTTATCATTTTATAGAAGGTGCAACAACTTATATGATGGTAGAAAATCCAATGGATTTTTATAAATGTGGAAAAGCTTTAGGAAAGTTCCAAAGCCAACTTTCAGATTTTCCAGCGGATACTGTATATGAAATAATACCTGATTTTCACAATACAAGAAAAAGATATAATGATTTTATTGAAGCAGTAAAAAATGATCCTTGTGGTAGAGTGAAAGATGTACAAGCTGAAATTGATTTTATTATGACAAGAGAAAAAGAAACTGGAGTTTTAGTAGATTTATTAAATGAAGGAAAACTTCCTCTTAGAGTTACTCATAATGATACAAAGTATAATAATATAATGATAGATGATGAAACGGGGGATGCAATCTGTGTTATAGATTTAGATACAGTTATGCCAGGTTTATCATTATATGATTATGGTGATTCTATACGTTCAGGAGCAACTACTGCTTTAGAAGATGAAGCAGACTTATCAAAAGTAAATTTTGATATTAACTTATTTGAGTTATTTACAAAGGGTTTCTTAGAATCCTGTGGAGAGGCGTTAACTGAAACAGAAATTGAATACTTACCTTTTTCAGCTAAGCTTATAACTTTAGAACTTTCTATGAGATTCCTTATGGATCATATAAATGGAGATAAATATTTCCAAATTCATAGACCTAATCATAATCTAGAAAGAGCTAGAAATCAATTAAAGCTTGTATCTGATATGGAAGAAGTTATGGAAGATATGAAGGATATAGTTAATAAGTATATATAGTTATTAGCATGTATAGAGAAATAATCTATACATGCTTTTTTGTTTAAAAAAATATAACAAAATGATATAATCTTAATGGTATATATAGTAAAACGTATAAAAATATTACTTTATAACTAAATTTAACATAAAAGTCGGAGGGGCAAATGTTATTTTCATCAGTTGAATTCATATTTATATTTCTACCAATAGTTATATTTGTTTATTATGTATTATTAAGAAAAAGCAGAACATTACAAAATATATTTTTAACATTTAGTAGTTTGTTTTTTTATGCTTGGGGTGAGCCTAAGTTTGTAATAGTAATGATAATATCAATTTTAATTAATTGGTACTTAGCAATAAGAGTAGATAAAAAGAGGGAAAATAAGAAGTCGATAAAATTATTATTATGTATGACTATAATAATTAACTTAAGTATATTATTTATATTTAAATATTTGATGTTTACATTAACTAACATAAATAATATATTTGGAAGTAATTTAAGTGTTCCTAATATTACATTACCAATTGGTATATCATTTTTTACATTTCAGGCTATATCTTATGTTATAGATGTATATAGAAAAAATGGAGAAGTACAAAAAAATCCACTAAATGTAGCTTTATATATAGCGTTTTTTCCACAATTAATTGCAGGGCCAATAGTTAGATATGAGACTATTGCGAAGCAAATAAAAAGTAGACAGGAAACTTTTGACGATTTTGCTAGTGGTGTATGTAGATTTATGGTTGGGTTAGGAAAAAAGGTATTGTTATCAAATACCTTAGCCATAGTTGCAGATAATGCATTTAATATGAACTCAATCAATGAGCTATCTGTATCAATGGCATGGTTAGGAGCTATAGCATACACATTTCAGATATATTATGATTTTAGTGGTTATTCTGATATGGCTATAGGTTTAGGTAAAATGTTTGGATTTAGTTTTCTAGAGAATTTCAATTATCCATACATATCAAAATCAATATCTGAATTTTGGAGAAGATGGCACATATCTTTAGGAAGTTGGTTTAGGGATTATGTGTATTTTCCATTAGGTGGAAGCAGAGTAGATACAAAGAAGAGATTATTATTTAACTTATTTGTAGTTTGGTTTCTTACGGGGATATGGCACGGGGCAAATTGGACATTTATTATATGGGGAATAATGTATTTTGTTCTAATATCAATAGAAAAACTTATCGGTTTTGAAAAGAAATTTAATAAGCTTTCTTTTATAAAACATATTTATACTATGTTCTTTGTTATATTAGGATGGGTAATATTTAGAGCTAGTAATATCACAGAAGCCTTCTCATATATTGGAAAAATGTTTGGAGTTAGAGCTAGCGGTATATTTGATGCTTATTTTTATTTAAATATTGTTGAAAATCTTATTTTTATAATAGTAGCGACTATATTTAGTACACCTATTTATAAAAGTATTAACAAAAAGGTTAAAGAAAATAAATTTATAGCTCCTATATATGTAATGGGAATGCTTATTTTGTTTATAGTAGCAATTTCATATATATTAAAGGGAGCATATAATCCATTTATTTATTTTAATTTTTAACGAAAGGACTAAAAAGTTCATGAAGAAAAAAGTAACATGTATAGTTTTTTTAATTATAATATTCACCTTGCCTATTATAAGTGGTTTAACTAAGTCATTAAATGTATATAGAACTATTGATAAGTCAGATGGTATAAATTTAAGTGAAGTATATAAATGTGTTGAAGCAGGAGTAGATGGCGCTACTAAATTGGATAGATATAAGAATGCGTTTATAAATTATAATGGTTTGTTTCAAAAATTAATTGGTAGAAGGACAGTAGAAGATATAGATAAAGATAATAAAATTATAAAGTTAAGCAATGATAAATTGACATTTGTCAGTTCAAGCCTAAATGATGCAACATCAAAAGCGAATTCTATAAAGAAGCTCAATGACTATCTTAAAGGGGAAAATATTCCACTTCTTTATGTGCAAGCTCCATCTAAGATAAGCAAATATGAAGATGAACTACCTAAAGGTGTTAAATCATATGATAATGAATATGCAGATAATTATATAAGTCAAATATCTGACGAAATTGATGTTATTGATTTAAGAGAAGAAATGTATAATGATGGTTTAAATCAGGAAGATTACTTTTTTAACACTGATCACCATTGGACTCCTGAGGGAGCGTTTTACGGGTTTCAAAAGGTTTCCTCATTACTTGAAGAAAAGTATGGATTTAAATTTGATAAAAAATTTACTGACTTAAATAACTATGATAAAATTGTATATGAAGATTGGTTTTTAGGTTCACAGGGCAAGCGTGTAGGTAAATATTATGCAGGTGTAGATGATATATCTTTATATATACCTAAGTTTGAAACCAATTTCTATAACTCATTACCTGCTGATAATTATAATAGGAGTGGGAAATGGAGTGATGCTTTAATTTCAAAGCATCATATAGATAAAAAGGATTATTTTAAAGCAAATCCATATGCTATGTATATTGGAGGAGATTATTCTCTTAATATTATAAAGAATAATCTTAGCCCAAATGATAAAAAAGTATTACTTATAAGAGATAGTTTTGGATGTGCATTTACTCCTTTTTTATCACTTATTTGTAGTGAGTTAGATACAGTTGACTTTAGATATTATAAACAAGGGTCTATAATAGATTATATAGAAGAAAGTAAACCAGATATAGTTATTGCTTTGTTTAATCCTAGTGGAATACAGGAGATGAGATTAAAATAAATAATATCTAATAGAGTTAGAAAAATATTTATGGTAGTTAGAAGGAGGAAATTTATATGTCAATTTTAGTTACAGGAGGAGCAGGATATATTGGCTCACATACATCTATCGAACTATTACAAGCAGGTTATGATATAGTAATAGTTGATAATTTTTGTAATAGTAAACCAGAATCATTAAATAGAATAGAGGAACTAACAGGAAAGAAGCCTAAATTTTATGAGGTTGATATCTTAGATAGGGAAGGTCTTAATAAAGTATTTGATGAAAATAATATTGAAGCAGTTATTCATTTTGCGGGGTTAAAGGCCGTAGGTGAATCTGTAGAAAAACCAATAGAATATTACGAAAATAATATATCTGGTACTTTAGTTCTTTGTGATGTTATGAGAAAACATAATGTTAAAAAGATAGTATTTAGTTCATCAGCTACAGTTTACGGAATGAATAATAAGGTTCCGTTCTCAGAAGATATGCCAACAGCAAGTGCTACAAACCCTTATGGAAGCACAAAACTATTCATAGAACAAATACTTAGTGATATATATGTATCTGATAATGAATGGAGCGTTGCTTTATTAAGATACTTTAATCCAATTGGAGCACATGAAAGTGGAAGAATTGGAGAAGATCCAAATGGAATTCCAAATAACTTAATGCCATATATAACTCAAGTTGCAGTTGGTAAGAGAAAAGAGCTAAGTGTATTTGGTAATGACTATGATACACATGATGGTACAGGAGTAAGAGATTATATACATGTTGTAGATTTAGCTAAAGGTCACTTAAAAGCTGTAGGTAAGGTATTAAGTTCTAATGGTGTAGAAGCATATAACCTAGGTACAGGAATTGGATATAGTGTACTAGATGTAGTTAACAGTTTTGAAAAGGCATCAGGACAAAAGGTTCCTTATAAAATAGTAGAAAGAAGAGCTGGGGATATAGCAACTTGTTATGCAGATGCTACAAAAGCTTTAAGAGAATTAGGTTGGAAGGCTGAAAAGAATCTTGATGATATGTGTAGAGATTCATGGAGATGGCAAAAAAACAATCCAAATGGATATGACAATTAGGTAATATACTAAGCTGTATGGATAAGCTTCCATACAGCTTTTTGCTTGAGTATATTTTTTAATAAAAAGATAAGAATTTATAAGGGATAATATGGTATTATGTATAATGTAAATATATATAAAGGAAAGGAAAGTTATTATGAAGAGGTGGAAAAAAGTTCTAATAGTGTTAACTGTAATTTTATTTATAATAGTTGCAGGAGGATTTGGTGCTTATAAATATATAAATAGAATAAAAACTGTTCAATTAAAAGGGACAAATGAAGAGTTGGGTATTTCAAGTGAAACAGAAGAAAAGAGTAAAAAAGAAAATATAACAAATATATTATTGTTAGGAATAGATAATCAAGAAAATGCATCTGATGCTATGATGGTATTTTCCTTAGACAAAGATACTAACACTGCAAAACTTACATCTATAATGAGAGATTTAAGTGTAGATTTAGGACCTAATGCAGAAAAACATAAGATTAATTATGCTTATAATGTTGGTGGGGTAGAGGAATCTGTAAAAGTAGTAAATAGGGAGTTTGACTTAGATATAAATAAGTATGTTAAAGTTTCTTTTGATGGATTGGTAGATGTAATTGATTATATTGGTGGAATAAATATAAATATAACAGAAAGTGAAAGGAAAATAATAGGAGCTTCAAAGTCTGGTAATGTTACTTTAAATGGAAAGCAAGCATTAGCATATTCAAGAATAAGAAAAATAGATAATGACTATCAAAGAACTAGTAGACAAAGAAAAGTATTGATGGCTATATTTAATAAAGCTAAAAGTATTTCCGTTTCAAGTTATCCAAAGGCACTTTCTGATTTATCATCAAATGTAGAAACAAATTTATCTACTTTTGAATTACTTGATTTAGCTAAGGCTGTTATGAGTTTAAGTAGCGATGACCTTGAAGGGTTTAGAATTCCTATAGATGGAACAAGTCATGATTCTATGGATAAAGGTATATATTATTTGGAGTGGGATAGAGCAGCAAATAAGAAAGCCATTCATGATTTTATTTATGGAACTGAAACTAATCAATAAAAACTGGTAGTATATTAATAAAGAAGTTATATCAAGAATGTACTGTCTTGATACAACTTCTTTTATTGATTTAAGCCAGTCATTAAATGTAGATTAATTGCGTAGAAAATGTATTTGATGTATAATTAACTAATAAAATTTATAATGAAAAGTTCTTGATGAAAGTTGGGATGGAATATGAATATAACTTGGTTTAAATTGAAACAGAAACTAAAAAAAATAAAAATTTTATATGTTCCTGTAAAAGCATATAAGGATTGGAATTACAAAAGAGATAATGAAAGAAAACGACAATTGTTACAAGAAAATGGATTAGAAATTACAAGTAAAATATCAAAAGTACTTGATAATAGTGGGATTGAATACTTTTTTACATATGGGACTCTGTTAGGGTTAATTAGAAATGGTGGTTTCATGAAGCATGATATTGATCTGGATTTGGGAGTTATAAGGACAGGAGAGTTTTCATGGAATAAATTAAATAGTCTATTAACTAATGCTGGATTTAAACAGCTACATGAGTTTTCTCTTGATGGCGAAATTACTGAACAAACTTATGAGTATAAAGGAATGACAATTGATTTCTTTATATATGAAAAAGAGAATGAACATATGATTAGTTATGTATATTTTAATAAAAAAGGAATTGTAAATGAGGATCCAACTAAGAAGTTTGTATCTAAGATGATTTCATCTCAAATAAAAGAGTTTAAGTATTTAGAAATAAATAATCAAAAATATAGAATTCCAGTTAATGCAGAACAATACTTGGCTGATATATATAGTGAATCTTGGAGAATTCCAAACCCTAATTGGGTAAGTGAAGAAGGGCCAGCTTGGAATGAACTAGAAGGAAAATACGGAATATATAAAGAGATAAAGTAATTTGAAAGGGGATTTATAATATGCAAGCAATAATTTTAGCTGCCGGAATGGGAAAGAGATTAAAACAATTAACTAATAACAATACCAAATGTATGGTAAAAGTAAATGGGGTAACTATGATTGAAAGAATGTTATCTCAATTAGATAAATTAAACTTATCTAATATAACTGTAGTAGTAGGTTATAAAGGTAAAGAACTTCAAGAGTATATTTCTACTTTAAATATAAAAACAAAAATAAATTATGTAGAAAATGAAATTTATGATAAGACAAATAATATCTATTCTTTATATTTAGCAAGACATTGTCTTTTACAAGAGGATACATTATTACTTGAATCAGATTTAATATTTGAAGACTCTGTTCTAGAAAAAATAGTTAATGATCCATATCCAAGTTTAGCTTTAGTTGCTAAATATGAAAGTTGGATGGATGGGACTGTAGTAACTTTAGATGAGGAAAATAATATAACTAGATTTTTAGATAAGAAAGCATTCAAGTTTGAAGATATTCAAAACTATTATAAAACAGTTAATATCTATAAATTTAGTAAGGAGTTTTCAACTAGTCACTATGTGCCTTTCTTAGAGGCGTATAGTAAAGCACTTGGGGATAATGAATATTATGAACAAGTATTAAAGGTTATAACTTTATTAGATAAGCCTGAAATTAAAGCTACTAAATTAGGAAATGAGTCATGGTATGAAATTGATGATGTTCAAGATTTAGATATAGCAGAATCTATATTTGCACCAACAGCAGATGAGAAATTAGCTAAAATACAAGCAAGATATGGCGGATATTGGAGATATCCAGGAGTAATAGATTTTTGTTACTTAGTAAATCCTTTCTATCCACCACAAAAGTTAATGAATGAAATAAAAGCAAACTTTGAAACATTATTATGCGAATATCCATCAGGATTAGAGGTTAATAGTTTATTAGCTGCTAAATACTTTGGACTAAATAAGGAACATGTTGTAGTAGGAAATGGTGCTGCTGAGTTAATAAAATCCTTAATGGAAAGAGGAGAAGGGAAAATAGGTATGGCTATGCCTACATTCCAAGAATATCCAAATAGAAAGAATGCTGAAGATGTGGTACCTTACTATCCTAATAACAAAGACTATGCATATACTGCAATGGATTTAATGAGTTTCTATGAAGACAAAGATATTTCAACTTTATTATTGATAAATCCAGATAATCCATCAGGTAACTATATATGTAAAGATGATGTTTTAAAGTTAGCTAGATGGGCACAAAATAAAAACATAACATTTATAGTAGATGAGTCTTTTGTTGATTTTGCAGATAAGGAAGAATCACCAACTCTTTTAGAAGATTATATTTTAAATGATTATCCAGAATTGATTATTGTTAAGAGTATTTCTAAATCATTCGGTGTTCCAGGACTTCGCTTAGGAATATTAGCATCTCATAATACTAAACTTATTAGCGAATTAAAGAAAGATGTTGCTATTTGGAATATAAATTCTTTTGGAGAATTCTATATGCAAATATTTGAAAAGTATAAAGGTGATTATACAACTGCAATTGAAAAGTTTAAAGAAGTTAGAAGAGAGTATTTAGAAGAACTTTCGAATGTAAAGAATTTAAGAGTTGTGCCAACACAAGCAAATTATGTTTTATGTGAGATTTTAGGTGATAATACAGCCTATGATATAACTAAGAGATTATTAGATGAATATGACATATTTATTAAAGATTTATCTAGCAAAAAAGGATTTAATGGTCAATATATAAGAGTAGCTGTTAAGAGACCAGAAGAAAACAGGAAATTAGTTGAGGCATTAAAAACTATTTTAGAATAATATAATATTCTAATTATTGGAGGATTTAATATGGATAGTAATATTAGCTCTAAAATTTTTGGAGAAGATACTATTAATATATGTGTTCTAGGTGGAGGAAATATAGGAACTCTATTGATTGGATATTTAGGTCAAAACAGTGGAGTAAATGTAAGTTTATATACATCAAGGACTGATAAGTGGAGTGATAAAATAGATGTATATGATAGTAGTGACAATTTGAAATATACTTCAATATTAAAGAATGTTTCTTCGGATCCAAAAGAGGTTATATCTAATGCAGATATAATTATATCTACATTACCTTCACAAGTCTTTCCTGTAGTCTTAAAAAGTATTGAAGATTATATAAGAGAAGGAACTTGGATAGGAGTTATGCCAGGAAGTGGAGGAGTAGAGTTCTATTGCAAGGAGCTTATAGAGAAGAAAAAGTGCGTCTTATTTGGATTCCAAAGAGTTCATGGTATATCTAGAATAAAAGAGTATGGTCATTCTGTATATGATCTTGGAAAGAAAAAGGAGCTATTTATTGCTGCATGGCCTTCATCAGAAGTAGAGAATGTATGTTGCCTTATGGAGTCACTATTAAAGATAAAATGTACTATGCTACCTAATTATTTAAGTGTAACATTCACTCCATCTAATCCTATTTTGCACACTACAAGGTTATATGCTATGTTTAAGGATTATGAAGAGGGAGTATATTGGGATAGAAATATACAATTTTATTCAGAGTGGAATAATAAGGCTTCAGAAATGTTACTAGCATGTGATGAAGAGTTACAGAATATATGCAATGCCATAGAAGGACTGGATTTAAAAGATGTACTTTCTTTAAAAGAATATTATGAATCTGATTCTATAGAAAAAATGACTAATAAAATAAGAAGTATAGAAGCTTTTAAAGGAATAGAGTCTCCTATGATAGAAGTTAATGGAAAGTTTATTCCAGATTTTAAATCGAGATACTTTTTAGAAGATTATCCATACGGACTTTGTATTATAAAAGGATTTGGAGATGTCGCAGGAATAAAAACACCATCTATAGATAAAGTTCTAGCTTGGTATGAGAAAGTTAGCAATGTAGAGTATTATGTTGATGGAAAGTTTATAGGTAAAGATTTAAAGGATTTACCTATGCCTAAAAATTATGGATTGAATTCAGTTGAAGATATTGTTAGGTATTATAGTAAATGAAATAGTAGTAACTTATTATATTAGTAAAGTGGGAGAAGAAAATGAGAGTTGAAGAAATTAAACAATCCTATTTAAATGTTAGTGGAAAGATATATAATTCTGAATTTATTAATCTTGCTAATATAAAAGACAATAGAATTGCATTAGATAAAAGAACACTATTCTTAACTGAGAAAGAGAAGGATTACTTAAATTCAAATCCAATAGAAGGTTTTGAAGATGTGATTTACATATTTAAGTACAAAGAATCTTATGGAATAGTTTGTGATGTGCCAATAAGTGAATATAAAGAAGATAAAATTAAGTGTCATGAATTGGTTATACCTGAAACAATTCAAGGAATGTTAAGTAATTTACATGGATATAATTGTGAAGCAGCACCGACTTTATTAGCTCATAGAAAAAAAGTGGATTATGAAAAATATATAAATAATAATAAATATTCAAATAAATATATATTTCCTGATTTAGAGATATTTGTTTTGGATGGAGAAAATGCAAAGGAGATAATCGAAGAATTTAAGGAAATAGATACGTTCTATGTGGCAGATGGACATCATCGTTTATATACAACATCTTTATCTAATTTTAAGAATTCTGTTTTATCTTGCGTGATAAGTTTTGAGTATTTAGACATATTGCCTATTCATCGTATACTAAATAATATAGATGCACAGGTTTTTGAAAGAGGAAAAGAGTTTATATATAGTAGGTTTGAAGTAGAGTCTGCCGATGTGCCGTTATCAAAAGGAAAGATTAGGATAACATATAATGAAGAAAGTTTTGTTGTAAATTTAATTGAATTAAATTCTGATGCTTTTTGGAATAATGATATCTATCGTTTAAATACGCAAATTATTTCACAGGCATTTAGAATATTTGATACATCTAAGATTAAATATGTATCAGACTTAGAAGTATCTGATGGTGAGTTTAGATTAGATCATAAGGATATGTTAATTGAAACATATCCAGTAGGAAAAGATGAGTTTGTTGAGTGTGCAAATAACAAGTGTATTATGCCACCAAAATCAACGTGGTTTTCACCTAAATTTCCATCATTTTTAATATTTAAACAGTATCAATAAATGAAAAGAACAAAGAAATTATATAATTTCTTTGTTCTTATTTTATTTTCTAAGTAATTTTAAATAAATAAAGCTTCTTAATTTATTAGGCATTAAGCTTACCATAATATGAGATGAAGAAGAGATTATTAAATCTCCTAGTGAATATAAGCCAATTTTATGAAATAATTTTTTTGCTTCAATTGACTTTTTTAAATAATCATATCCTCCACGGCGTTCAAACATATCTAAACCAGTTCTTGCATATACTAAAGGCTTTGAGATATTTTTAGCCTTACATCCATTAACTAGCATACGAGCCCATAAGTAATAATCTTCAAAACCATTAGGGGGTTGGTAATTACCAGCTTCTAATACTTTAGACTTTTTATACATAACAGTCATATGGTTAAATGGATTTCTTTTTCTAGCAAAGTTATAGATATCATTATGCTCTAAAGGTACATTTCTTTCGGATAAAACATTATTAGGTGTACTTTCAAACTCAATAATACAGCTTCCTAAGATATCTAAATCTGTATTCTTTTCAAATTCTTTTAGTTGAACTTCAAATCTGTCAGGAGCACATATGTCATCAGTATCCATTCTAGCTATAAGTTCATGTGAGCAGTTTTCTACACCAATTGCTAAAGCTTTACCTAAGCCTTGATTGATTTCTAAAGGAACAGTTTTTAGTATATTAGGATATTTGTTAATATATTCATCTATAATGTTATCTAATTCTTCGGTTAGTGGTCCGTCTTTCACAATTACGATTTCAGTTGGTATTATACTTTGTTCAAATAGACTTTTCATACATAAAGAAAAGTATTCTGGTTTTTCTTTTTTATATATTGACATAAGAACAGAAAAGTTCATAATTTGTCCTCCTAAATTTAATGTAATATTAACTTAATTATAGTTATAAAGAAGGATTATATCAAGAAGAATGGTAAATATATGTATAATCGAGATTGTTGAATATATGTAAAGTTCTTAAAATGTAGTATTCTTGACAATATATTTAATAAAAACGTATAATACTAATATTGAAACTTTCTAGAATTAAGGTGTTTACAGTGATAAGAAGGTTAAATATGAGTTAAAGTTAAGGAGAATTATCATGTCGATAAAATCTTGGTTAAAAGGGAATTCGTTACTTAATTCAGCTATATGGTATACAGTTGGAACATTTATATTAAAAGGAGTTAACTTTTTTACAATACCTATATTTACAAGATTACTATCAACTGAAGACTATGGAGTAGTTACCATATATTCAACATGGAGTGCAATATTTGCTATTATTGTTGGTATAGGAATAAATAGTACAGTTGGGAGCGCTAGAGCTAACTTGGAAGATGATGAATATAAGGAATATCTTTCAAGTACTTTATTTTTAGGAACAATTAGTTTTGCTGTTGTTTCATTTATTGTATTGATATTTAGAAATCAAGTTTCAAATATGATAGGGTTTGGATTCAATTTAGTAATTATATTACTATTTGAAAGCTTTTTTACTTTTGTTATTAATTTTGTTACTTCAGTATTTACATTTGATAAAAATCATAAAGCATATATATTATCTTCTGTTGTAGTAACAATAATAAATGTATCTATATCAGTAATGCTTATTACGTCTATGAATAGTGATAAGTACTTTGGAAAAATTTGTGGAAGCGCAATATCGGCAATTATAGTTGGATTATTTTTATATATTAAAATAATATTAAGGGGAAGAAAGCTAATAAGCCTTAAGTATTGGAAATTCTGCCTACCAATAGCAATACCTTTAATATTTCATAATCTATCACATTTAGTGTTGAATCAAGCAGATAAGATAATGCTTCAAAAGATGACAACTGAAGCAGCTGTAGGTATATATGGATTTACATATACTATAGGAAGTTTGATTAATACTATACAATTAGCTATTAATAGTGCATGGGTTCCTTGGTATTATGATGGATTGAAGTTAGATGATAAAGAGGGAATAAAAGAAAAGTCAAAAATATATATTGCTGTGTTTACAACTATGACAGTATTGTTTATTTTAGGAGTTCCAGAGGTGGTAAAGATATTTTCTAGTCAAGAATATTGGACGGGTATACCACTATTACCTATAATTATAATAGGATATTATTTTGTGTTTTTATATACTTTCCCATCAAATTATCAATTTTATATAAGAAAAACTAAATTTATTGCTATGGCAACAATATTATCTGGACTTGTTAACATTGCTATTAATGCTATTTTGATTCCTAAAATGGGGGTATATGGAGCAGCTATTGCTACATTAATAGCATATATAGTGTTATTCTTGGTTCATCATTTTATTGTTACATTTAAATATAAGCATAGTGACTTTCCTTTTACGTATTATCTAGTAGGAGTAGGTATAGTTTTATTGGCAGCGTTAATATTCTATGTGTTTATAGATTATTTTGTAATAAGATGGGCACTAATGTTTATTATAGGATTGGTTTGGGTAAAAATAGGACTAGGAATATATAAAAAAATGAATTGTAAATAAGTTGAATAAGATAAAAATATTTATAGGATGAGGTGTATTATGCCTAAGGTAAGTATTGTAGTTCCTATATATAACTCTGAAAAAGAATTGCCAAGATGCATAGATAGTATATTAAGGCAAACTTATTCGGATTTTGAGTTGATATTGATTAATGATGGCTCTAAAGATGGAAGTTTAAATATATTAAAGGAATATGAGCAAAAGGATAAAAGAGTTATAGTTATAGATAATGAAAATAATGGTGTTTCTGAAACTAGAAATATAGGAATAAGAAGAGCTAGTGGTGATTATATAGCTTTTGTTGACTCAGATGATTATATTGAAAACAATATGATGGAAGCTTTAGTTAAAAGTATAGAAGAACAAAATGCGGATTTGGTTATATGTGGGTTGTATATAGATGTACTTAAAGGGCAAGAAGTAAAAACATCAACTCAAACTTTTGAATATAATGTATCGTTAGATAAAAGAGATATAGCATTAAAGGTTTTAGATAGGTTAAATGGGACTTATATAAATTCCCCTATAAATAAACTTTATAAAAAATCTATATTGATAGATAATAATATATATATGGATAATACCATTGATTTGGGTGAAGATTTACTTTTTAATATTGAATATTTAAGCTATTGTAGCAGTGTTATATTTGAAGAAAAGTGTTTCTATCATTATTGTATGAAATCAGAAGATAGTCTTACTGCAAAATATAGAGAAAATAAGTTAGAACTAATGAAGAGAATGTATGATGGAATAAGGGAGTATATGCTTGAATCTAGGGTTACAGAAGATGAATTATATAAACTAGATAATTTATTTATAAAGTTTATATATTCTGTATTATTAGATTTGCATAATTCAAGTTGTAAATATACCTTTAAAGAAAAATTAGGGTTTATACAAAGAGTTACTAGAAAATATAGAGATATAATAGATAGAACTCATAATCTAGGATACTTTTATGGATTATTAAAATTGTCTTTAAAAGTGCCGATTTTAACGTATTTAGTTAGTAAAATGATATATATAGTAAAAAATAGAGCAAGAGATAAAATGTATGGGTAAAGGTAGGAGGAACAACGTGGACAGTATTAATAAGTTATTTCAAATGAAATTTATTAAAGACAGTATTTATTTTAAAGTAGTATTTTGTATTTGGCAGTTAGTGCATTTAATAGCTATGGCGCAGCCATATACAGGAGTAGTAGCCCCTATAATAATTATATGGGGAATGCTAATTTTGATAAAAAATGTGATTATAGATAAGAATTTAATTGATAAAAGAGTTAGATATCTTCTATATGCCTTTTTATTGTCATATGTAGTTACCATTATAATTAATATCAAGCTAAATTTAATTGGTAATCTTAAGACTTTAGTTTGGTATAGTATACTAATATTTGTTATATTTATTACAGATAAACAAAAAGAAATAGAAGGTGTAAAAAAAGATATAGATACTATTGCAAAGGTTGTAACTAAAACTACTTTTGTTATGTCTTTAGTATCCTTATTAATGTTCGTTTTTAGAATGTGCTTCTGGGTTTATAGAGTTGATGGAGCTAAGATACCGCAGGGATATTTTGCAGCTAGACTATGGGGGATTTTTATAGATCCGAATCAAGGTTGTGTAGTAGCACTAATATCTATCATATTATCAATAATTATTATAAAAAGAAAAGCTATGAAAAAGTTTTTCCCTATAACGAATATAGTTATTCAATATTGTTTCCTTATATTAACTGGATCTAGAGGTGGAGAAATAGCGTTCTTCTTTTCGGGAATATGCTTAGTTTATATATTATTTAATAAGAATAATTATTATAAGTTTATTAAAATGAATCCTATTCGAGTTATAGCATTAGTATTAACAGGAATTGTTTTGTCTTGTACAGTTATATTGACTTTTAGACAAACTAGAAAAATATTAACTGTTATTCCTAAGACGTTATATAAAATAGAAGCTTCCATAAGTGGAGTGATATCTGAGGAAGATGATGAAGATAGCGAAGACGATGGATTTGATATAAATATAGATAGGGCAGATGTTGGTGGTGAAAACTTCTCAAATGGTAGGATACAGTTATGGTTAGATGGGGTGAAGTTATCTAGATATTCGCCTGTATTTGGATTTGGGGATAGGAATATAAGAACTAAAGCTGGGGAATTAACTCCAGGTTCTACATTAGAAAAACAATTTGTACATAATGGATTTATACATATGCTTTTAGCAGGAGGATGGTTAGCTTTCTTGTTAATGATGGCAATTATAATCATTATTTTAAGCAAATCGTTTAGGATTTTCTTTGCAAAAAAAGAGTATAACGAAGATATATGCATATTCGACCTAATGGGAATTTTAATAGGAATTTTGCTAGTAACAACAATGTTTTTAACTGAAGTGTTTTATATGAATTCATTTGCGGCGGTAATGTTCTGGTTCTTTATGGGGAATATAGTATATTTTCAAAACAATTGTAAAAGTATAAAAAGTATTTAGAGGGTTTAGAATGAATAGTGAGATAAAACTTTCAATTATTGTTCCTGTATACAACGTAGTTACATATATAGATGAATGCTTAAATAGTATTATAAAATCATATAAATCTGGTATAGAAGTAATACTTGTAGATGATGGCTCAAATGATGGAAGTGAAAATAAGTGTGATTTTTATGCAGATAAGTATGAATATATTAAAGTTATTCATCAAGAAAATGGAGGCCTTTCTGTAGCTAGAAACGTAGGAATAGAGAATTCTATAGGAAAGTATATATGGTTTGTAGATAGTGATGATTATATATCTGAGACTTCGATAAATGATATATATATAGCTATTGATAAGAATAAGGATTTAATTATTGGAGAATATGAATCTTTTTATCCTGACGGAAAGAGGATTATACCTGAAGTAGCTAAAAGTGAGCGAGATATATTACCTTACGAATATTTTATGAAATTAGGAAGCGTTAGTTATGCTGCAGTAAAATTTATAGTTAAGAGGGAAATCATTATAAGAAATAAATTATGGTTTGAAAAAGGAATTTATCATGAGGATGAGGATTGGACTCCAAGAGTACTATGTCATACAAGCAGTTTTATGATTTTAGATAGAATGATATATCACTATAGGTTAGGTAATGAAAATTCTATAATGGGTATGTTAAATCCAAAAAAAGTATATGATAAGCTAAAGGTAAGTAAAAGATTATATGAGTATGGTGATTTTAACAAGCTGTCAGCTGAAGAGAAAGGTTTCTTAAAGTTTAGGGCTGAGTATATGTATATAGCAGCATTAAATGAATATTCTTTATATTCTTCAGAGGAAAGAAAAAAGATGAAAAATGAATTTAAGAAATATAAATATATAATTAAAAATAATGGAAAAAAATCAAAGATTGTACTTAATACCATGAATTTATTGGGAGTGTTTTATACTTCAAAATTGCTAAGGTTAAGAAATTCCATAAAGTGATAACTTAAGAAGTTTGTAATTTTTAGAAAATATATAAGGTATATAATTTATAGGAGGACTATAGTAAAATATAGGACCTCCTATAAATTATATAGTGCTGAAATATAGTTTAAGGTATAGAATATTAGGAATTATTGTTTTTTATAATATTATATGATAACATTAATACATTAAACTATAGTAAAAAATGTGATCAATAAACGCTAGATGAGGACTAATTTTAACCATTTTGGGAGGAAAATATGAAAGAGAAGATGCTTGGGTTAAAGCGAACAGTTATGTTTGTAACAACCTGTATCATATTATTATCAAATACATTACTATTTGGATATGCTTGGCAAAGTAGTTATAGTGATACCATCATTTTGCCTTTTTATAGAAGGGGGAATATATTAGTAATAGTTATTTACGGATTGCTATTATATATATTTACTAAAATATATAGCGGATATAAGATTGGATTTATCAAATTATCAGAAATCATATATTCACAAGTATTATCACTATTATTCGTAAATGTAGTAACATATTTACAAATAAGTTTAATTGGTAGAAGATTTTTAAGTTTGTCTCCTATGTTATGGATGACTGGAATTCAAATTATAGTAATAATAGTTTGGGCGATTTTAACCAATAAATTATATTTTTTTATTTATCCACCAAGAAAGACTATGCTAGTACATGATGGTGCTGATTCGGAATTGATAATAAAGAAAATGATTAATCATAAAGAGAAGTTTACAATAACTCATAAAGCATCTATAAAAGATGGCGTTAAGGAGATATGTGATTCTTTAGCTGATTTTGATGCAGTAGTTATAAATGGCGTAAATGTTAAAGATAGAAATTCTATAATTCAATATTGTTATGAAAGAAGTATTAGAGTATATATAGTTCCAACAGTAGAGGACATAATATTAAGGAATAGCAATACAATTCATCTATTTGATACTCCAATGTTCCTACTTAGAAATAGGGGATTATCGCCAGAAAATAGATTTGCAAAGAGATTGATAGATATATTATTCTCAGGATTTGCTTTGATTGTATTATCGCCTATTATGATTATTGTTGCATTGTTAATTAAATTATATGATGGTGGTCCAGCATTATTCAAACAAAAGCGTCTAACTATTGATGGGAAAGTTTTTGAAGTATACAAGTTTAGAAGTATGATAGTCGATGCAGAAAAAGATGGTGTTGCACGTTTAGCTAGTAAAAATGATAATAGAATAACACCTATAGGTAAATTTATTAGAGCAGTTAGACTAGATGAACTTCCTCAACTATTAAATATATTAAAGGGTGATATGTCTATAGTAGGTCCACGTCCAGAGAGACCGGAGATAGCAGAGGAATATATGAAAGATATGCCAGAGTTTGCATATAGACTAAAAGTTAAAGCAGGATTGACTGGTTATGCACAAATATTAGGAAAATATAATACAACTCCGAGGGATAAGCTTTTATTAGATATGATGTATATTGAGAAATATTCATTGTTTTTAGATATTAAGCTTATGTTGATGACTATAAAGATATTATTTATGTCTGAGAGTACAGAGGGAGTAGATGATGGAACAATAATTCCTAAATAAGCTTTGATTTAAAAAGGTTTATGTAGACGATAAAAATCGTCTATATAAACCTTTTTCTTACATGATTAGTTAACATAAAGTAGTATATGTGATAAAATAAAACTATATGTGATTAAGAAAATTTATTAATTATAAATTAGAAATGAGGGGGATATATAGTGAAGAGGTTTGCGGCAGCTATTGTGATAATTTTCGCATTAGGACAAGTTATACTACCAAGTTTTGTTGTACAAGCTACTATTAATACTGAAATTGTTCATCAAGATGAAGTAGAAGAAGGTTCAGAAAGTGATAGCATATCATCTGAAGAAGATTTAAAAGCTAGCGATATAGGAGATTTAAAGTATTCTACTGAGAAGAGAGTACAAAAATCAGTCTATAAAATGTCTCAATATGATCCTAATATGGAGAAAGAAGAATTTGCAGATGATATAAATTCAATGCAAAATATAGACTACTTAATAAATAAGACAGATAGTAAGTTTGAGATTGCGTTAGCCTTTGAAGATGGAAGCTATTCTTATTTTGATTCTACAAATGATATTAATGATGCTATAAAAATAGCAAACAATGTTGAAAAAAAAGTAAAAAGTAATGTTATACCATGTGTAATAGACTCTAATGGGGTAGTTGTTTATTCAACTAATGCAATGGGAAGAATCTTAAAGCATATAGGTGGAAAACCTTATTATGGTGTAAATAAAAATACTAGTATTTATAAAAATTCTAATTTGACTAATGAAATAAATTATATAAATCAAGGATATGTAGATGATGTACCAATAATAGTAAATCAAGCAAATTCAGCTAAAATACAAGTTTCTGGACAAATAGGTTGGGTTAATAAAAATGTTAATGCTCAAGAGTATGATTTAATAGTAGTGCCATTAAATCAAGCGTATAATCCAAGTTATTATCAATCAATTAATGGAATCTTATATCATTGGATATCTACAGATATAACTAATAAAAATATGACAGCTGGGCATAAGGTAGCTGTAGGAGTTGCACCTCAATGGATGGTCAATGAAAGAAAGTATTATAGTTATGATGGTAAATACTTCTACAATTCTTTAAACGAAGTAATGGATGACTTAAAGGCTGATAGTAATGGAAGAGCAGTAAATAAGAATAATCCATATTACAATTACTATTTATATTTACCATTTAGAAGCAAGACAAGCTATAGTGCTTCTGATATAGATAGATTTATATCTCAAAAAGCACCATCAAATAGTGCTTTAAGAGGTAGTGGGAAAGGCTTTATATCAGCTCAAGATAAATATGGATCAAATGCTATGCTAATGCTAGGTATTGCAATAAATGAGTCTAATTGGGGAACATCCAATTATGCTATAAATAAAAATAACTTATTTGGATTAGGTGCATATGATTCGAATCCAAATGATTCATTTGCGTATAAATCAGTAGGTCATTGTATTGAAGAGTTTGGAAACTATTGGGTTTCAAAAGGATACTCAGATCCGCAAGATTGGAGATATATGGGCGGATACTTAGGAACTAAAGATTTGGGCTTTAATGTTAAATATGCTTCTGACCCTTTCTGGGGAGAAAAGGCAGCATCATATGCTTTTCTTGCAGATAGAACACTAAGCAACAATAATATTTCGTTATTGAATGATTATAATCAATACCAATTAGCTATAGTTAATAGCCCAACAACAGTTCAATTTAGTAATGCAAATACTTTATACAACGTAAAGAGCGGAAAAGTAAGTAATTGTGGATTAGTTGGAGAGAGTATTCTTTTAACTAGTAATGTAAAGCAAAAGTGGGGATCTGGATATAGATATGAAATTAATCCAGCTAGAACATCAGCATTACCGTTAACAGGTGGAAGTGAGTTTAATGGTCTTTATGATTGGAATACAAAAGGATATATAGATGCTACAAAAGTAACTCTTGTAAATAATCCTCAAAATGCAACTGGGATTAATTATCAAGTTAGCCTTTCAGGGAATGGATGGCAACCATGGAATAGTAATGGTTATACAGCCGGAAATCAAAATGGATCTAGTGGCATAGAAGGGTTAAAAGTTAAACTTACAAACTTACCACAAGGTTCATCAATAAGTTATAGATCCTATGTACAAGGTAATGGGTGGCTATCTTGGGTGAAAGATGGACAAACAAGTGGACTTCTAAATCAAGGTAAGAAGATATCAGCAATACAGATAAATGCAGACCTACCGAAGGGATATGATTTAGAATATAGAGTATATAATGACATTAATGGATGGGAATCATGGGTGAAATCCGGAGATATATCTGGAATTTATGGAAGAGATATAAAAGCTATTGAAATAAAAATTGTTGAGGATAAACCTATAAGTGTATTATCACCAGGAATTTATGAAGAAGATAACTCTAATATAAGATATTATGGAGAATGGACAAGTTGGAGTAGTAACATCCATAGTGGTGGAAAAAGTATATATTCTAATGAAACAAGTGCTGCCATTGAATTTAAGTTCAAAGGAACAGGATTAAAGTTATTTGGTTATACAAATAGTGAAAAGGGATTAGCTAGAATTGTAGTTGATGGTGAAACAGAGAATACTATTGATACTTACACTAAGAATGGTGAAAGTAAAAAAATGATTTATCAAAGAACTAATTTAGAAAATAAAGAACACACAGTAAGAATTGAAGTTACAGGGATGAAGAATCCAGCGGCAATATCAGATTATTTGAATTTGGATTACATTCAAGTAATAGGGGATAATGTTCTTGCTACAGAATTAGTTGATGATAAGGATCCGTCAGTCATATTTAAGGGGCAATGGACTGATTGGAAAGTGCAAGGTCATTATAATGGTTCTACTAAATATAGTAATGTAAAAGGAAATTCTATAGAATACACGTTTTATGGAACAGGTATAAGAATTTTAGGATATACTAACCAAGAAAAAGGAATTGCAGACATATATGTAGACGGTAATAAATATTCTATAGACACATTTACTTCAAGAAGTGTCTATAAAAATACTATTTTTGAATTAACTGGTTTAACAAAAGGAAAACATACTATTAAGGTAGTTGTAGCAAATGATAAGAATAGTAGAGCAATAGGATCATATGTTAATTTTGATGCATTTGAAGTTATAGAGCCTTTTACTCCATCTGTATTAGAAAAAGGTATTTATGAAGAATATAATACTGCTATAAAAAAAGGTGGGGCATGGACAGTATGGAACGATTCATCTCATAGTGGTGGAAGAACAATATACTCAAATGATAAATCAGCATATATAGAATTTAAGTTTAAGGGAACAGGATTTAAGCTATTTGGTTCATCTAATAATGAAAAAGGAATAGGAAAAGTAATTATAGATGGAGTGGCTGTAAATAACTTTGATTCATATACAAAGGATCGTTACAATAAAAGAAATATGTATCAAAGAACAGGCTTAAGCAATGGAGAACATACAGTAAGGATAGAAGTTACAGGATTGAAAAATCCATCAGCTGTAAATAGTTATTTAAATATTGATTATATTGAAATAGTTAATGAAGCTTCTCCAGTAACAAAGCTAGTTGAAGAAAGTAGCAAGGATGTAAAATACACAGGATCATGGACAAGTTGGACAGATGGTGGTCATAGTGGTAAGACAACAAAGTATTCAAATGGAGTAAATAATAGTATAGAGTATACTTTCTATGGAACAGGGATAAGAGTTCTAGGATTCACTAATTCCGAAAAAGGAATAGCAAATGTATATGTTGATGGTAAGCTATATTCTATAGATACTTATACAGAAGGTAGAATATATAAGAATAATATATTTGAATTAACAGGTTTATCCCAAGGAAAACATACAATAAAGATAGAAGTAACAGGAAAGAAAAACTCTAAGGCTGTAGGAAGCTATATAAATATAGATGCATTTGAGGTTATAAATCCTTCTTCAGCACCTGTATTAACAGCAGGGAAGTATGAAGAAAATAATAGTGGTATAGAAGTGAGTGGGTCATGGACAGTATGGAATGATTCAGCTCATAGTGGTGGAAGAACAATATACTCAAATGATAAGTCGGCATATATAGAATTTAAGTTTAAAGGAACAGGATTTAAGCTATTTGGTTCATCTAATAACGAAAAAGGAATAGGACGAGTAATTATAGATGGAGTGGCTGTAAATAACTTTGATTCATATACAAAGGATCGTTACAATAAAAGAAATATGTATCAAAGAACAGGCTTAAGCAATGGAGAACATACAGTAAGGATAGAAGTTACAGGATTGAAAAATCCATCAGCTGTAAATAGTTATTTAAATATTGATTATATTGAAATAGTTAATGAAGCTTCTCCAGTAACAAAGCTAGTTGAAGAAAATAACAAGGATGTTAAATACACAGGATCATGGACAAGCTGGACAGATGGTGGTCATAGTGGTAAGACAACAAAGTATTCAAATGGAGTAAATAATAGTATAGAGTATACTTTCTATGG
>NZ_JADPAA010000005.1:141754-185392 GCF_015669365.1 Clostridium sp. 1001283B150210_160208_E6
GACAGATGGTGGTCATAGTGGTAAGACAACAAAGTATTCAAATGGAGTAAATAATAGTATAGAGTATACTTTCTATGGTACAGGAATAAGAGTTTTAGGATTTACTAATTCTGAAAAAGGAATAGCAAATGTATACGTAGATGGTAAGTTATACTCCATAGATACTTATACAGAAGGTAGAATATATAAGAATAATATATTTGAATTAACAGGTTTATCTCAAGGGAAGCATAAGATAAAGATAGAGGTAACAGGAAAGAAAAACTCTAAGGCTGTAGGAAGCTATATAAATATAGATGCCTTTGAAATATTTGATTAATAAGAAAGGAGTATTCGATAAAACGAATACTCCTTTTATACTTAAAATAAATTTATTTATTATATGCTCTAAATAAAATATTACCTATTAATATAGCAATAATTGTTGGAATTAACCAAGCAAATCCTAAACTAGCTAATGGAATGAAACTTAAATCAAAAATTTTTATTTCAGCTAAAATACCAAAAACAAGGGAAGTATAAATTCCAAGCCTTATAGCTTTAATATTTGTAAGATATTTATTTAATAATGTAGTAACAATTAATGTTATTGCTACAGGATATAGTATGTTAAGAATAGGACCGGATATTTTTATAATATTATCAACACCTAATGCACCAATTACTATACTTATTATAGATATTATTACTGCATTAATTTTATATGGAAGTTTTCCTTTTGATACTTCTTCAAAGAAGCTTGATCCAGCTGTTAGTAAACCAATAGATGTTGTTAAACAAGCAAGACTCATAGCTATTGCAATTATTGTTCTTCCTATATTGCCCAATACTCCATGAGCTATAAAAAGTAGTAATGAAGTTTTTGAAATATCTGTAGATACAAGTGTAGTTGTTTGTGCACCAAGTATAGTTAGTCCACCATAAACAAATGCTAAACCTAAAGCTGCTATTATACTAGCTTTTAAGGCCATAGGTATCATTTGTTCTTTATTATACCCCTTTTGTTTTAAGCTATTAGTTATTACTGCTGCAAAAAGTAATGCTGCTAAAGCATCCATAGTTTGATATCCTTCAATTAGTGAAGTTGATAGAACAGATGTAGCACCAGTAGTGCTGATTTCACCAAGAGGAACTATGATACCTTTAATAATTACAAAAGAAAGTATTACTATTAATGTTGGAGTTAAATATTTACCAATTGTATCTATAACTGAAGATTTGTTTAAAACAAAAATCAGATTGAATGCAAAGTATATAATCATAAATAAAATTGGTGAGAATGATGGAAATAATGGTTGTATAGTTATTTCAAAAGTTGTTGCTGCAGTTCTAGGAATACCTAGCATAGGTCCTATTGCAATAAATAAAATTGAAGCAAAAATAATTGAAAATTTAGTTCCTATTTTAGATGCTATTGTTTCAAAGGTTCCATCTCCTTTTAAACAGGATAATATAGCTAGCAGTGGTAATCCTACCCCTGTTATTATAAATCCTAGCATTCCAATTATATATTCACTTCCTATAGCATGTCCTAAATATGGAGGAAAAATTAAATTTCCAGCACCAAAGAACATAGCGAATAGTGCAAAGCCTATAATCAATATATCTTTATTTTTATTATTCATCTTAAGTCCTCCTTCAACAATTGACTGTACTATTAACAATAGTACCATTTATTTTTATAGGTATCAACAAAAAGATACAATATAAGACAGAAAACTGAGAAATTAATATTAAAAGTAATATGTTTTTATTAAAATGTAAATATATATATAGTTATTTGTTTAATTATATTTTGTTAACATAATTATTTAAATATGATAGAATATAATTGTATATAGAAGAAGGAAGGGGAAGTATTATGAAAGTTAAAAAGGCAATAATACCAGCTGCGGGATTAGGAACAAGATTTTTACCAGCTACAAAAGCACAACCAAAGGAAATGTTACCAATAGTTGATAAACCAACAATACAATATATTATAGAAGAAGCTATTGCATCAGGCATAGAAGAGATACTTATAATTACAGGAAGAAATAAGAAGTGTATAGAAGATCATTTTGATAAGTCAGTAGAACTTGAAATGGAGTTAGAGAAGGCAGGAAAGTCAGAATTACTTGAATTAGTAAGAGATATATCAGATATGGTTGATATTCATTATATAAGACAGAAGGAGCCAAGAGGATTAGGCCATGCTATTCATTGTGCAAAGACATTTGTTGGTAATGAACCATTTGCAGTATTATTAGGGGATGATGTTGTTGATAGTGAAGTGCCATGCTTAAAGCAATTAATAGATTGTTACTCAGAATACAAAACTACTATATTAGGAGTTCAAACGGTACCAGAAAGTGAAACTAATAAATATGGTATTGTGGATGGTATTCATATAGAAGATAGAGTATATAAGGTTAAAGACTTAGTAGAGAAGCCAGCAGTAGATGAAGCACCAAGTAATGTAGCTATCTTAGGTAGGTATATAATTACTCCTCAAATATTTGAAATTCTTGAAAATACAGAGCCTGGAAAAGGTGGGGAAATCCAATTAACAGATGCCCTTAAGACTTTAATTAGCCAAGAAGCTATGTATGCGTATAACTTCGAAGGAAGAAGATATGATGTAGGAGATAAGCTTGGATTCTTACAAGCTACAATTGAATTTGCTCTTAAGAAAGAGGAATTAAGAGATAGATTTTTAGATTACTTAAAAAGTAGAGATTGGGAATAAAAAAGGAAGGTGAAAACCTTCCTTTATTTTTGTATAAATCCAACTTTCTTTTGCATTTTTCTTAAAGTTTTATTTGCAACATAAGATGCTTTTTGAGCACCAGTTTGATAAATTTCTTCAAGGTACTTTTTATTAGATAAAAGCTCTTTTACTTTTTCTTGGATTGGTGATAGCTCCTCTATAATAGCTTCAGCAACGTCTTTCTTTAAGTCAGCATATCCTTTTTCTTCATATGATTTAACTAAATCTTCAGGTGAGATACCTTTTATAGCTGATAATATATTTAATAGGTTTTTAACTCCTGGTTGTTCATCTGTATAGTTTATAATTCCTATACTATCAGTAACTGCTCTACTAATTTTCTTTCTTATTATGTCAGGAGAATCCATAATTAAAATAAATGAGTTTGGATTGTCTGATGACTTAGACATTTTTTTATTAGGTTCTTGTAAGTCCATAATTTTAGCTCCAGCTTTAGGGATATATCCTTCTGGTATTTTGAATGTAGGACTGTAAGTATTGTTAAATCTTTCAGCTAAGTCTCTAGTTAACTCTAAGTGTTGAGTTTGATCTTTACCTACAGGTACTAAATCAGTATTATATAGAAGAATATCAGCTGCCATTAGTGCTGGATAAGTAAATAACCCTGCACCAATAGATGAACCCATCTTTTGAGATTTGTCTTTATATTGAGTCATTCTGCTTAATTCACCCATGTAAGTGTTGCATGTTAATAACCAACAACATTCAGCATGTGCTGGAACATGTGATTGGATAAACAGTGTATTTTTTTCTGGATCTATTCCAGCAGCTATATATATTGATAAAAGTTCTAAAGTTCTTCTTCTTAAATCAGCAGGAGTTTGTCTAACCGTTATTGCGTGCATATCTACAACACAGAAATAACAATCATATTCGTCTTGTAGCTTAACCCAATTTTTTAATGCTCCAAGATAGTTGCCTAAAGTTAAGTCGCCAGATGGCTGAATGCCGCTAAAGATTATTTTTTTATTAAGGTTTTCTGACAATAGAAACACCCCTTTCTAAACATAAATGTAATAACTATATTATAGGATTTACCAATATAACTGTCAATTAATCGAATTTAGTACAAAATAAAAAGTCAACTTTAATAGTTGACTATTGATAGTGCTTTTTTTCTTTTCTTCTATTCTGGATGAGAGATAGTATAAAAACACCAAATGCAATTATGATTATTAGATTAATTGAAACTTCTCCATACTCTAGTATAAGAAATGATAGAGTTAGAAAAATTGCTAATCCTAGTAGCCATTTAGCTACCTTCATAAATATCCCTCCTTACATGTATTAATATTATTATGTACATAATCTTAAAAAAGATACATAAACATTGTATCGGTATATTTGCAAAAGACATTTGTTAAAAATATAATGCTTTATATAAATAAATTAAGGGGGTTAGATATATGTATAATATTAATAGTAGAACTAGGGATTTAATTCTTACAGCTTTAATGATTGCATTTGTATTTATAGCAACTATGATTATAAAGATACCTACTGTAGGTGGTTATGTGCATCTTGGTGATTGTATGGTATTTTTATCAGTTGTAGTACTTGGGAAAAAAAGAGGGGCTTTTTCAAGTGCTGTAGGTATGGCTTTAGTTGATATTACATCTGGATACTATGTATGGGCACCATTTACATTTGTTATTAAGTGGGGAATGGCGTATATAGCTGGAGCTATTCTTGAAAAGTTAGACAATGGGGAAGAGCATAAAGTAATAAAAAGGGATGAAGTTATTGCCTTTTCTATAGGTGGTATATTTATGGTAATAGCCTACTTTTTAGCAGGAGCTATTATAGCTGCTTTTTTAACAGGTAATGTAGGATTGATTCAGGGGTTAGTATTAGCAGCTAAAGATATAGGGACTAATATTGTTCAAGTTTCTGTTGGAATAGTATTAGCTATGCCTTTAAGTTTGGTATTAATACCTATAAAGAAAAGAATATTTAATTAGAATATGTAAGCTTGATCTAAGAGTAACTCATAGAACTTTTCAAAAGTTTTATAATTTTAGAGGTCCATAGTGATTATCCTCCGTGTATGTTTTGGTTTAGCGATTAAATCATAACGTAGAATAATGCATTATGGATTTTTTTATTAGTTCAATTTCATTTTACAGCTAGTCTAAAGAAAAGGTGTTTAAGTTATAAGAAATATCTGTAATTATTATTTATTGATTAAATAATAGTATTAAGGTAGAATTGAGGTAAAGATTTGCGTTTATGTTAAATTAAGAAAAATTATAACTATATATGTGTTTGAGGAGATTACAGTATATGAAAATAGCTTACCTAATGTTAGTACACAAGAATTTTAATCAAATAAAACTGCTTACAGACCAATTAGCGGATGAATTAACTCATGTATATATTCATGTTGATAAAAAAAATGAAGAGTTATTTAATGATTTAAAAAATGAATATGTAAATAGTGAAAATGTGAGCATTATAGATAAGAGAATAAAAGTAAACTGGTCAGGTTTTAGTCAGGTGCAAGCTACACTAAATTTAATGGAATCAGCATTAGAGAATAATAATTTTAAGTTTGAATATATAAGTTTAATTAGTGGGCAAGACTTTCCTATAAAGAGTAATGATTATATTAGAAAGTTTTTAAGTGATAATAATGGAAACGAATTTATTCAGTATAGAAATATAAATAATGATAAAAAATTCTTATTTAGATTGAAAATATATAACTTTTTTAGGGAAAATCCAAATGCAAGAAAGACTTATATTAAAATTGTTGATAATATATTGAGAAGATTACAGAAGTTAATTATAAAGAGGAAAAATTTAGAAGGATTCGACTTATATACTGGATCCCAATGGTTCACTTTATCAAGGGAATGTGTAGAATACATTTTTAAATATTTGGAAGAAAATAATAAGTATTTGTTAGATTTCAAATATACTTTTTGCCCAGATGAAGAGTTTTTTCAAATACTTATATTAAATTCTAAATTTAAGGAAAAGGTAATAAATGATAATTTGAGGTATATAGATTGGGATGGATGTTATAGTAGTCCTAAAACTTTAGGTGTAGATGATATAGAAAAAATGAAATCTAGCAATAAGCATTTAGCTAGAAAAATAGATATGGATTTTGATAGTAAAATAATTAGTGAGTTGCGTTCATATATAGAATCAAGTGAAATATAGGATATAAAGCCACAGTAGTATTACTGTGGCTTTTTTTTTATAAAAAAGCTCTAGTCAAAATGACTAGAGCGAAATAAACATATTAAATTATCTTCTAGAATTCATTTTTTGAGCTTTTCTTGCTCTTCTGCAATCAGGACATCTTACTGGATCATTTTCAAATCCTTTTTCTTTAAAGAATTCTTGTTCACCTACAGTAAATATGAATTCCTTTCCACAATCTTTACATATAATTTTCTTATCTTCCATTGATAAACCTCCTTAAAATTCATAGGGCTATTTGACTTGATAATAATACCTCTCTTGAATTTTAAAGGGAAGTCTTAGTATCATAGAGAAAAGTACCTACGTATTTTTATTATATTTATTATACCATAATTGGAATTAAATTCAATGAACTATTTGTATATTTTAACAGATTTTTTGTGTTTAAAGTAATGTGTAGTAAAGGCTATTACAGGGATTATGATAAATGGTATAATCAAAAATCCTTGTAATAATTTCAGTGAATAAAAAAGAAAGTACTGACTTTCTGTTAAGTACCATGAACATATGAAAACAAGAACACTGAATATACCTATAAATACTTTTTTGTTTTTTATTTTATCTTCATATAGTAATAGGATTCCATAAGAAGATAATAGGTATTTTATAAACCACATGCACACGCTTCTAAATATATAAAATATCTCACCAAATTCTAAAAAGTGTGCAATTTGTACCCTTTGAGCTTCAACATATTCTGGGTAGAATATATTTCCTGCTCTTGCAGGACCAAAGAAAGTAATTATAGAAATAAGTGAACTTATAACTAAAGAAACACAAATAACTAAAGAAAGGGAAACATCTGTTTTCAATCCTTTTTCCTTTGTTAAGAATTTTAAGAAAGGAAAAGAGATAGCTACTGAAGAAAGTGAACCAAGAACTAAAAATATGCATATCCAATTTCCTTTAGTCATACCTTCTCCTAATATTGGAAGTAAATAATTAAAATCTAAATATTTACCTACTAATGCTAATAAAGCGACATCCCCAACTAATGTAAGTGTTACAGTAATAATTACTAATATTAGAATTGTGTTCATTTGCTTTGTTAATATATATGCTGCAGGAATTATCAAAAATAATAAGCAATACCAATTAGGCGTAGAAAGAAAGAAATTAGTGTGTATAGAACTTGCCTCTACAGAAGCAGATTCAACAGCACATGAAAATAAACCTACTGCAAATATAAACATATATATTTGCCCCAACCAATTGGATGATGAAAAGAAAATATCTTTTATATTAAATGTTTGAGATTTAATACAAATATTTAAAAGATACATTGTAATAACTATAAAAATTATTGAAGCAAAAAAAGCAAGAATCCAAGTATCTCTTCCCCCTAAACGGACAAATATAGAGCTATAGCTTCTAAGGGCTATCATGCTACATCCTAATATAAAAAACATAAAATGTTTACTTGATAATTTATCCATAATTAATACTGCCTCCTTTTAATTCAACATTAGTATTAACAAAAAAGGGAATATTAAACCTTCATAGAGGAATAATATCTTTAGGTGATGCTTATGAAGAAAGATGTAGAATATGTAAAAAAGAGATTTGAGGGTGCATTTGACGTAAAATATAGAGAAATTATGACTTCATTAGGATTATGCACTTTGGTCTTTATAGATGACTTATGTAGCACTCAATTTATAAGTGAGTATATTGTTACGCCTTTAGGTAAGAAGGATTATAAATGTTGGAGTGTGGAAGATGTAATTCCTAATGTTTTAGGGATAAATATTGCAAACTACGCAAAGGATGTTGAAGATGCAATTCTTCATGTATTATCAGGAGATGTAGTTTTATTATTTAATGACCATGAAAAAATAATTTATTGCGAAGTTAAAGGTTTTGTAAGAAGAGGGGTAGGTATACCAGTTACAGAATCAGTAGTTAAAGGACCAAGAGAAGGGTTTACAGAGTTATTTGTAGATAATGTTTCTTTAATTAGAAGAAAGATAAAGAACTCTGATTTAAAGTTTGAACCTATATATGTAGGTAATAGGAGTCAAACTGTTGTCTGTATTTCCTATATAAAAGGAATTGCACCAGATTATTTAATTGACCATGTGAAAGAGATAGTAAATAAATTAGATTTAAAATTTATATTAGATACTAATTATATTGAAGATGCTCTTAGAAAGAAAAAAAGTGTATTTGACACAGTAGGATATACTGAGAAACCAGACGAAGTAGCAGCTAAAATGTTAGAAGGAAGAGTTGCCATATTAGTTGATGGTACTCCTTTTGTCATAACTGTACCATATTTCTTTTTAGAAAACTTTCAAGCACCAGACGATTACTACTTAAATAAGTATTTCGTGAATTTTACAAGAGTAATTAGGTGGATTGCATTCTTCTTAGCTACATTTATGCCGGGTTTGTATGTTGCAATTTTAACTCATCACTTTGCATTAATACCATCCTTATTTGTATTTAGGTTGGCTGTTTCAAGGGCAGGAGTCCCATTACCTACGATAGCAGAGGTATTGCTCATGATGTTGGCCTTCCAATTAATAAAGGAAGCAGGATTAAGGCTTCCTCAGCCAATTGGTGGAGCAATGAGTATAGTTGCAGGTTTAATATTAGGTGATGCTGTAGTTGGTGCAGGTATAGCTTCAAGAATAACAATAATTGTAGTAGCAATTAGTACATTAAGTTATTTCTTAACACCTAAGCTATATGGAGCTATGTCCATATGGTCTCTTATTATAACTGTAGTAAGTTCTATGTTTGGATTACCAGGATTCTTTATAGTAGCTTTAGTTTTAATTGCAAAATTAGCAGATTTAGATACTGGAGGATATTCTTATTTGTTCCCTCTTGGTAGCATAGAAACATATAAGTTTAAAGATATTATATTTAGAGGTGATTTAAGGCATATATCACAACATGTAGTAGAAAAGGGAGGGGAAGATAATAATGAAAAGAAAACTAGCTAGCATTTTATCTATTATTATCTTTTCAAATTTGTTTATAGGTTGTTTTAACTATAGGGAAATAAATAAAATTACATTTGCAACATCAATAATATTTGATAGAGATGAATATGATAATGTAATTTTATACATAGACTGTGTAAGACCATATAGAAATGCCAATGAAAGTTCAGATAAAGGTAGGAGAATCATTTTTAAGGGAACAGGTAAAACTTCATTAGAAGCTATTAGGGAAATGAATGTAAAGTCAAGTAACAGAATAAATTTTAGTCAAGTAAGAGCTTATATATTTACAGAACAAGCAGCAAGAAAGGGCGTAAAAAAGTATATAGACTTAATAAATAATGATCAAGAGTTTGGATTTAAACCATATATGTTTACATATTTTGGAGATGTAAATACATTGCTAGATGTTACTAGCAGTGATGAAGAGTATCTTGGATTATATTTAGATCAACTAGTAGAAAAAAATAGAAGTAATGCAAAAGTAATTAGTGCAAATGTTAATGATTATATAACAAAAAGTCTAGTAGCAAACAATATAAGTTATATGGGGGCTTTTATTATAAATGATGACGCTTTAGATAAGAAAATAGAGTTAAATGGTGGCGTTATAATGAAAGATAACCATATGATAGATAGATTAGAACAAAAGGATGTAGTAAGTTACAATCTTTTAACTAGGAGAGTAAATGATGGAACTTTAGAAATTCCTAATCCAGATGAAAAAGATAAGTTTGTTACATTAGATATATTAGAAGATAATCTTGAGACAAAGGTAAGAATAGATGGAGATAGAGTAATATTAGAAAAGAATATAAATTTAAAGGTATCTATAGGTGAAATACAAGGAAGTTTAATTGTTGATGAAGAAGCTTTAAATACTTTAAAAGTTAATGAAGAAGAAAAAATAAAAATATATTTAAATGATTTTTTTAAGAATTATAAGGAAAAAGGAATAGATATATTAGGAGTTAGGAGGTTAGTAGAGGAACATTATCCCCAAAATAGTGTTGAAGATATATTAGGCTCTACAGAATTAAATTTAAATATTAATCTAGTAATAGATGGAAGCAGTTTAGTTAGAGATAGTTTATAAAAATCATATAATTAAAAGAAATCTTAATAAAAAAATAGATATGATTGAAAATAAATGGTAAATAAAGTATTATATATGTATATGGAGTAATTGAGTTATATTATAGTTTCCATCCATATTAGGTGGGGTGTTAAAATGGGAGAATATAAAGAAAGATATGAGAAGCTAAAGAAGGAATATGAAACATATCAAAGTTTTGTAGAGCTGCAAATACAAAAACTATCTAATAGAAATATGAAATTAGAAAAGGATATGAATGCTTTAACCAATATTGTTGAAATAAGCAAATACATAAATTCATTTTTAAGTGATGAAAATTTAATTGCTATGATAAATGATATGGTACTTGGCTTATTGGGAGTTTCTAAATCGACAATTTTACTAGAGGAAAACGGTGAGTTAGTAGTAAAAGCTACTAATATAAAAGAAAAGGATATTTGCTGGAGTAGTGATGAATACAATTATATAAGAATAGGAAAGAGCTATCTTATAAATTCTAAAGAACCACTAAGAGTTTATAGTGAATATGATTTGGAAATACGATCAGCAATGGGAATGCCAATTAAAATTAGGGAAAAATTTATAGGTTTCATAGTTGTAGAACATAGCATTTTTAACTTCCTAGATTTAGAACATGAAAAGTTTTTAAGATCAATAGCAAATCAAATTGCTGTTGCAATAGAAAATTCTATGCTTTATAGGGAGTTACAACAGACTGCAAAAATGGATCCACTACTTGGGGTATATAACAGGAAATATTTCTTCCAAGTTGCAGAAAAGCGTAATAAAGAAAATCCAGGTAAAGAATATGCAATAGTAATGGTTGACTTAGATAACTTTAAAAAGTTTAATGATACATATGGTCATCAATTTGGAGATGAAATATTAATTAGAACAACTGAAGTAATAAAAAGTATGCTAGAACCTGATGATATAATGTCACGTTATGGTGGTGAAGAGATTATAATATATATTAATAACGTACAAAGTGTAATGGATGTTTATAATAGAATAGAAGCCATCAGAGAGTGTGTTGAGAATAATAAGGTTATAAAAGACAATATAGCAAGAAGTATTACAGCAAGTTTTGGTATAGGATATTATCCTAAGGATGGAAAAGATATAAGTGAAGTAATAAAGGTAGCAGATAAGTTTTTATATAGAAGTAAAGCAATGGGAAAGAATATGGTATTAATATCAGATTTTTTGAAGTAGAAAAAAGCACTCTTAATTTATAGGAGTGCTTTTATTGTTTATATATAAGTAAAATAGATTTTTAAATATGAATTTAAATGATAAATATTTTTAAAAAATGGGAATATATATTAGTAAGGGTAATAAAAGTTTCCTGATAGAAAGTGCAGGTATAATTTATGTTGATAAATATTATCCTGTTTAAGGTTAAATAGAATCGGTGAAAAGGTAGCCGTATATCAAGTAATTATTTAAAAATTAATAACTATATAGAGGTGGTTAGAAAGTAGGGATTAGGGTAGTATTTAATGTATTAGAAGAAAAGGATATCTTTTAATTTAAATTGTAAAAATATTCTGAATATTATATAATTAGTCTAACGATTTATATCGTAAAAAAAAATAAATAAGGAGTGGTCCTAATGATTCAAGTATTTTGTAACAAGAGAGGCTCAGGAAAAACTAAGAAGCTAATTGATTTAGCAAATGGTCAGCTATTAAGATCTAAGGGGGATTCAGTTTACATTGATGATGATTCCAGTTACATTAGGCAGGTGGACAGAAGGATTAGATTTATATCAACAGGGGAATTTGGCATAATGGATTGTGAAAGTTTCTATGGTTTGATTTGTGGGATTATTTCAGAAAACTATGATATAGAAAATATCTATATTGATGGGGTTTTAAACATTGTTTCATGTGGTATAAAGGATACAGCTTATTTATTTAAAAAAATATATGATTTATCAAATAAATACAATTTTAATGTGTATATGAATATTAATTATGCAGAGGAAGAGATACCGGAGTTTATTAAAGAATACGTCGCTTAAAATGAAAACAATTACGTTTTATATAGATTAGGTTTAAAAGAGAGGGGGGAAGCCCTCTCTTTTTCTTTCTTGATAAAAGAGGTTATTAAGGTTATACTAATAAATATATATTGAAAAATGGAATTGTATTAGGAGGTAAAAAAATGTCTAATGTATTAGATGAGTTATTGGATCGTGGATACATAAAGCAATTTACTCATGAAGCGGAAACAAGAGAGTTGCTAGAAAAGGAGAAAATAACTTTTTATATAGGATTTGATCCAACAGCTGATAGTTTACATGTTGGTCATTTTATAGCGTTAATGTTTATGGCTCACATGCAAAGAGCTGGACATAGACCAATTGCTTTACTTGGTGGTGGAACTGCTATGGTAGGAGATCCAAGTGGTAAAACTGATATGAGAAAGATGCTTACAAAGGAGCAAATACAACATAATGTTGATTCCATTAAGAAGCAAATGGAAAGATTCATAGACTTCTCAGATGATAAAGCTATACTAGTAAATAACGGAGAGTGGTTATTAAATCTTAACTATGTTGATTTCTTAAGAGATGTAGGTACTCACTTCTCTGTAAATAGAATGTTATCAGCAGAATGTTTTAAACAAAGATTAGAAAAAGGATTATCTTTCTTAGAATTTAACTATATGCTAATGCAAGGATATGATTTTTACGTATTAAATCAAAAATATGGATGTAAAATGGAATTAGGTGGAGACGATCAATGGTCTAATATGATTGCTGGTGTTGAGCTAGTTAGAAGAAAGGCACAAGGAGAAGCTTTTGCAATGACTTGTACTTTACTAACTAATAGCCAAGGTCAAAAAATGGGAAAAACAGTAGGGGGAGCTTTATGGTTAGATGCTGAAAAAACATCACCATTTGATTTCTATCAATACTGGAGAAATGTTGACGATGCAGATGTAGAAAAATGTTTAGCATTATTAACATTCGTACCAATGGATGAAGTAAGAAGACTTGGTTCACTTGAAGGTGCTCAAATAAATGAAGCTAAGAAGGTTCTTGCGTATGAAGTAACTAAGTTAGTTCATGGAGAAGAGGAAGCTAAAAAAGCTCAAGATGCAGCTAATGCTTTATTCTCTGGTGGAGCAGATATGAGTAATGTTCCAACAGTTACTGTATCAAGAGATGTACTAGGAACTTCACTTCTTGATGTTTTAGCTAACAATAAGATAGTTCCATCTAAGTCAGAAGGAAGAAGATTAATTCAACAAGGTGGATTATCAATTAATGGCGAAAAGGTTGTTGAGGTATCTAGAGCATTAACAGAAGAAGACTTTAAAGATGGTTCTGCTTTAATAAAAAGAGGTAAAAAGAATTATAATAAAATTGAATTAGCATAATTTATATTATATGAATTTTATAAAAATTATAAAGAAAAGGGCTGTTGCACTAAATAATTAGTGTAACAGCCCTTTTTTATTCTTTAGAAAATTATAAAATTTTAATTTCTATTTTACTTGTGAAGTTATATAGTTATTTACGTTTTCAATTACTTCACTTTCACCTACATAGACAATAATATCTCCATTTTTTATAGCAAGATAAGGTCCTGGTGACAGATATAATTTACCTTCTCTCTTAACTCCAATTATTGTAGCACCTGTATTATTCCAGAAATTAAGTTCACCCAAGGTTTTTCCAATAATTAAGCTGTTAGGTTCTACTAAGCTTTCATAAGGAACTATTAATCCTACATTTCTAAGTTGGGTAGCAAATTCAATAAGATCATTAATTTTATTTTCAAGTTTACTTTCAAGTTCCTTTTTTTCTTCAATTAATGAATATATATCATGCTTAATTGTAGCAAATTCATTTTTTGTTTTAAATTTTTCAATAAATGAACCAGCATTGGTTTTGCTTTTTATAGTTATACCACTTTTCTCTTCAACAACTACTACGTCCATATCTTGTAGTAAAGCGATAGATCGTCTTATAGTCTCAGGAGAAACATTATAAATGCCAACTAGAGTTGAACGACCAGATAGTTTTTTACCTTCAATAAAGTCACCATTTACTATTCTTGATGCTATGTCTAATGCAATCTTTAAATAGGCAGGTGAATTTGTTCGCCTTGACATGATGATACCTCCACATAACTTTTATATAATAAATTCTACCATATAAGAATTAGAAATAATAGTATGTTAAATATTTACTACTTAAGCACGATAAATATAATATCAAATAGAGAATGAGGGAATGAATTATGCCTGCAATTTGGAATGTAAATAATAGCTATAATGTAAATAATAAAAAATACTCAAGTAAGTTAACTTTTGAAGTAGGAGAAAAATTTAGTGGAAAAATTATTTCTAAGGGTGAAGGAAATGAAGCCACAGTAAAACTTGCTGATGGATGGCAATTTTCTGCAACTATAGATGGAAATATAGAAAGTGAAGAAAATGTTCCTTTGCAATTGCAAGTGGAGGGATATGAGGATGGAAAGTTAAAATTAAAAATAGTTAAGAAAGAAGTAGAGTCTAATAATCTTGCAAATGATAGCCTTTCAGAAGTTATAGATAAGGAAGGGTTAGGTAAGGATGATGTAGATATACTAAAAAAAATGGTGAAACATAATATACCATTGACTAGAGAAAATATAACTTTTGTTAAGAGTTTACTTCAATTTAATACAAAGATTAATATGGACAATAATGAGATTGATAGTTTTATATTAAAATATATTGATAGTAAAGGAATAAGTGGAGAAAGTGAACAAGGAAAACAAATAATAAATACTCTGAAAGAGTTTTTTGTTAATTTTAAGAATCTGAAGCCAGAAGAAATATTATTTTTCTTGGAGAATAACATTGAATTAACATCTGAAAATATAGAAAGCTTTAATAAACTATTTAGTTCTAATGGAAATACAGTAAAAGAATTTTTTGATAATATAAAAAATGATTTTGCTGGTATTGAAGTGGAAATGAAAGAATTAGAAGACAATATTTCAAATTCTAAAATTGGAGAAAAACATCTAGATAAATCTCTTAAGGCTTTAGGGGGAGAAATAAATAAAGATAAGTTAGGATATAATTCTTTAGTATCTAAGTTATATGATTCTAATGATATGTCAAAAGGAAAAGTAAGTATGTTGGCAGTTCTTAAGTCTATGACTGGTGGAGATGATAATTTATTAAGAGAGCCTATAAAAGATATTCTAATAGGAAAAAAAGAGCAGTTTACAACAAATGAATATAATACTGCTTTAGGTAAGATAAATAATTTATCAGATGAGGAATTTATAAATATAGTGAAAGATGTATTAGGAAAAAATGGAGAGCTAAAAGAGATTTCAAAGGATAATGTTAATATTGTTTTACGTAGTTTGTTTGGAAAAGATATAGAAGTGGGAGAAGAAGAATTAAGAGGGATACAAGATGTTATAGAATATAAATTTCAAGAACTTGAGTTAAATAATGAAGGGGTTAATGAAGATAAATTAATAGGTAATAATATTGTTAACAAGACAATAACTACCTTAGAACAAGAAGCTATTACAGGGGGAAACAAAAAAATATTATCTGCAAATGAGCTTATAAAAAATGATATTAACAAAAAGATAGATGGTATAAAGGACATAATAAAAGAACTTTTAGTAGCATCTAAGGGGGAAGGTGAAGGCGCAGAAAAAGTAATTCAATTACTTAAAAATAATATAAATGAATTTAAATTGTTTAATACTATTAGTAATGAGTATTATTATTTAGATGTTCCAATTAATAGAGAAATGACTGAATATCCTTGTAAGTTAATTATCAAGGATAATAGAAAAGATGGCAAAAAGATTGATAGAACGGATGTTAAAATAGTGGTAACAGTAAAAACTGTTAATTTAGGAGTAGTAGATGGATTCTTGTCTGTAAAAGATAAAGGATTAGATGTTGAGTTAAAATGTGATAAAAATTATACTAAGGTTTTAGAACTATCAAAAAGTAAATTATCAAATGATTTGCAGAAATTAGGATTTAATATTAATATTAAAGTATCTATGAGAGAAGAAGATATAACCTTAGCTAGTTGTAGAGAGTTCTTTAACGATAAAGCTATGAATGGAATAGATATTAAGGTTTAGAATCTTGATTGACCAGATAGGGTTAAGGATATAATATAAAAGAGAATCATTTTAGGGGGATAACATGAAGCAAAGAAGAAAGGCCGCAGCTTTAACTTATGAACAAGGCTTTGATGCACCAGTTGTTAGTGCAGCAGGGGTAGGAGTAATAGCGGATAAAATAATAGAGAAAGCAGAATCAAATGATGTTCCTATTGTTTATAATAAAGAACTTACAGATCTTTTATGCAATGTAGATGTAGGTGAATATATTCCACCAGAGTTATATGATGCTGTAGCCCATGTTATTGCTTATATTACTGATTTAGATAAACTAATAGAAAGGTGATTACTTAATGGCAATTTATGCTATATCAGATTTACATTTAGCTTTCAGTTCAGATAAACCTATGGATATATTTGGTGAGAAGTGGGTACAACATGATGAGAAAATAAAAAATAATTGGATAGAAAAAGTTACAGAGGATGATTTAATCCTAATTGCTGGAGATATATCTTGGGCTATGAATCCAAGTGAAAGTAAGGAAGATTTAGATTGGATTGATAAGTTACCTGGAAAAAAGATTATTTCCAAAGGGAACCATGATTATTGGTGGGGAAGTATAACAAAATTAAATAAATTATATGAGAACACCAAGTTTCTTCAAAATAACTTTTATGTATATGAAGATTATGCAATTTGCGGTACTAGAGGATGGGTATGTCCCGGTTCAGATAAATTTACATTAAAGGATAAAAAAATATATTTAAGAGAATTAATTAGATTAAGATTATCTTTAGATGCAGCTAAAGGCGCTGGGTATCAAAAATTTATAGTGATGTTACATTACCCTCCAACAAATGAGAAGTTTGAAGAGTCTGAAGTTCAAAAAATATTAAAAGAATATAATGTAGAGAAAGTAATTTATGGTCATTTGCATGGAGTAGCGCTATCACGTGTTTTAAATGGAAATATTGATGGAGTTGAATATATATTAACATCAGCAGATTTTATAAATTTTTCTCCTAAAAGGATATTATAAAAGAAGGTTTGAAATAAACCTTCTTTATTTATATATTTATATGTTTATATATTGTTATATTTATATGTTGTTATATTTATATGTTTATATATTTATTCAGCAACTTTTTTTGCTAATGAATTTAAAGTTGAATTGAATTCTTCTATGTTACTTGTTTGAAGATCCATTGTTGCAGCAATTTCTTCAGCTAAGGCAGTATGTTCTTGAGAAATAGAATTTGCTTTTTCTACTGCAGTTAATACTTCTTCCTTTTGAGCTGAAGCCATAGCAAGGTTTTCTATACAATCATTAATTTCATTAGTAGCATCATCTATAGAAGATTTTATACATTGGAAGCTATCTTTGGTTTCACTTAAAGTTTCTTGTTGGATATTTATAGCTTCATTTCCTCTATTCATTGCTGTAGAAGCATTAAGTATATCCTTCTTAATTTCTTCAAGGATTTTAGTTATGCTTTGTACTGCTTGTTTAGAATTATCTGCAAGCTTTCTAACTTCGCCTGCAACTACTGAGAAACCTTTACCAGCTTCCCCAGCTCTAGCAGCTTCTATAGCAGCATTTAGAGATAGTAAGTTAGTTTGTCCTGCTATTTGGCTAATAGAGTCAGTAATTGTATTAACAGATTCTAACTTAGATACTAATTCGTTTACTGTTGAGCTTGATACAGTAAATGCACTTTGTAAGTCATTTAAGGATGAATCTAATTTTTCAATAGAAGTTATACCTTTATTGGATAGTTCATCAGTATCGTATACTTTAATTTGAACGTTAGTAACATTGTAAGCTAACTTCTCCATGTTGTCGCTGAAGTCTCTAAGTATTGTTGCAGCAGTATCAATCTCTTGACTTTGAGAAACAGTAGCATTACTTAAAGTATTTACTGAATCAGTTACCTCATTTATTGATGAAGCAATATTATTGCTTGTATTTCTTAAAGAATTAATTTCTTGTTTTACTTGATCTGTTATTACGGATGTAGAATTTGATTCAGTAGCAGTATTTTCAACTGGTACATTAGAAGTAGGTATAGTTTTTTTATTTGTAAATAGTCCCATAGTAATCCTCCCTTTATATCCATGTAAAATGTATTATAACATAAAAAAGTCACAAAAATTGAAAATATTACAAAATTCTCAAGTTTAGTTGCCTTTTATTGAATCTTTACCTGTCCTTGCAAGTTCTTTAACGCGATAGGAAGCACCAATTGTAGTGATTACTTTTGAATACCATTGGAGAGCTATATCATTATTGTTTAATCTCCTGTTCAAGTCCCCAATTAAATAAGTTAGGGAATCACGATCAAGCCCATACATAGGAAAGTTTTCATTAATATAAGCATTTTCAAATGCAGTTAATGCTTGTGAAAGATACTTTAATTCTTCTAGATTATTATTTAATAATCTATACATCCAAGATATTTTTATTAATATCATCCCTATTGTGCTGTTTTGCTTTTCCATAGATAAAGCAGTAATAAGAGCTAGCTTGTACTTTTCGATAGCTAGTTCCTCAGTCATAACATCTGGATATATTCTAGGTTTCCATTTTGATGTTATATTTTTTAAAACTAAATCTTTTTGATAACTTTTTATTTTTGGAAAATCTACTTTCATTGCTGAATATCCACAAGAGTTACATATCCAAACATCATAAAAATAAGGGTTAATACTTTTATATCGTATAAAAAAGTCACTATCTTTAGATAATATTCTTGGAGATTTAGACTTTACACATTTGATTTCAAATTTACTTGAACAAACAGGGCAAGTTATTGTTTTATCAAAAGTATGCTCTAGTATATCTAGTTGTTTCATTTACACACCTCTACATATTTCTATAATATATACTAAATTATAACATATTAAAAAATCTATTAAAGATAAAAGATTATCTACAATATTATAAGTTTTTGATATAATGTATCTGAAGGAATATACGAGGGTGATTTTATGGCTATTAATGATTGGAAAAGTTTTCTCATGCCCTATGAGCAAGCAGTAGAGGAATTAAAGGTAAAGCTGAAGAGTATAAGAAAAGAATATAGAAGAAAAAATGAATATTCCCCTATAGAGTTTGTAACAGGCAGAGTGAAAGAGGTATCTAGTATTTTAGAAAAAGTAAATAAATTTGGAATTCCTATAGATAGAGTAGCATATGAGCTAGAAGATATAGCAGGAATAAGAATAATGTGTCAGTTTGTTGATGATATAGACACTGTTGTACAAATACTACGTGGCAGAAGAGACATGCAGATATTATATGAAAAAGATTATGTAATGAATGTTAAGCCTAGTGGCTATAGAAGCTATCATATGATAATTAAGTATCCAGTAAATATGGCAAGTGGACCGGTAGAGATTTTAGCGGAATTTCAGATAAGAACTCTATCTATGAACTTTTGGGCAACAATTGAACATTCTTTAAATTATAAGTATAAACAACAAATACCTAAGGAATTAAAAGATAAACTAAAGAGTGCTGCAGATGCTGCTTTTAGACTTGATGAAGAAATGCTTGAAATTAAAGATGAAATTAAGGATGCTCAGAAGTTGTTTGAGGTTAAGTCAGATATTATATCTAATATTATGAGTGGTATTCTTACATTAACATCTTTAGGCAGAGGAGTAGAAGCAAGTAGGCATGAAAAGGCTTTAAATAAATTGATTGAGGATGGAGAAGTGTGGGAATTAAATAATCTTCTTTATGCTATAAAGAAAGATATAGAAAAGTATAGAGACAGTTAGAAAAAGTTATTGCAAATTTGCAATAACTTTTTATTTGTTAATCTTATTACTTGATAATAATTATTAAATAATATAAAATTATAATATATTATATTTTGGGAGAAAAGCAATGGAAGATAAAGTTTTATTAAAACAAGTAAAAGAAAATCCAATGATTATAGAAAATTTAGAAAATCCAAGTTACGAGATTTTGAAGGTAGCAGTTAAGAAAAGTGGAATTGCTATTAAGTTTATAGATAATCCATCCTTTGAATTAAAAAAGGAAGCAATAAAAAGCAATCCTTTATCAATAGAATATATGGAGAATTTAGAAGAAGAACTTCAAATAATGGCTGTAAAACTTCTTTGGAATTCACTAAAATTAATAGAAAATCCATCATATAAAGTTCAGGAAGAGGCTGTAAAGACAAAGGGATGGGCAATTCAATACATACAAGATCCAAGTGAGGAACTATGTATTGTTGCAGTTGAAAAAGATTATGATTCTATTAAATATATAAAAAATCCATCTGAAGAGGTGCAGCTAAGAGCTATTGATAATTACTGGGGAGCTATACGATTTATAAATAATCCTTCATTAAGAGTAAATAGGGAAGCTATAATTAAAAGTGAAGAAGCAATTCACTTTATAAACAATTATGATTTAGATGATTTGAAGATTTTTATTGGAGATAACATAAATATAGTAAAGTACCTTTATGAATCAATAGAACCTGAACTAGTAGTTGAAGTATTGGTGGAAAAGTTAGAAAAAGATGATATAGATGAAGAGTATATGAAAGACTTCTTAGATTTAGAGGTACTTGAAATGGATAAAGGTAAATTAGTATGGGAATTTGGTAGTAAGAGAGCTAAAAAGCTAGTGGTAGATCACATACTTTCAAAATAATCAGGAGGAAGAAAAAATGAAGTTTACAGAAGTATTAGACACAATTAAATTAGTAATAGAATCTAGAGAAGTACCTCTTGTTATAGGTGAAAGTGGAATAGGAAAAACGGCCTTAGCTCATAGAGTTGCTAAAGAATACAATTATCATCTAGTAACTATTGATGCTAACCTTTTAAAAGAAGGAGAAATTGGAGGGCTTCCAACAGTAATAAATGGATTTACTGTATATGCTACTCATCATAAATTAGCTGAAATAAGTGAAGCAGTTAAAAAGGGGGAGGAAGTATTACTATTTATAGATGAATTAAATAGATGTGACCATGCAGTTCAGCAAGAACTTATGAATTTAATTCTTAATAGAGAAATTAATGGATATAAATTAGATAAAGGCGTAAATATAATTGCTGCCATGAATCCATCTAACAGATATGAAGGTTTTTATGAAAGTGAATATCAAGTTGTAGATATGGATCCAGCTCAAGAGGATAGATTTGTTTGGCTACAAATGGAATCAGATATTAAAGAGTGGATAAAGTGGGGGATGAATAATGGAAATATACATCCTGATATAATTGAGTTTATATCTACATTCCCAGAATATCTTCATACACCAAACTCAAGAGAAAGCTTAAAGGCTACTCCAAGAAGCTGGGAGAGAATATCAAAGGCTTATAAGTTATATAAAGCTAAAGGTTCTAGCTATTCAATAAATACATTATTAAACGTAGTTAGAGGAAATGTAGGTGAAAGTATATCTACTGATTTTGCTAATTATATTTCTAATATTAAAAATCCATTAATATCAATGGAAGATTTATTTGATCATGAAGTTTTACCAGTTGAATTAAGAGCTGATTTATTAAATGAGTCCCATTCAAGACTATATATTTTAGCTAAAAATTGCTTAAACTATTTAGGAGATAACATGAAAGATTCAAGTATAGAATTATTCTCTGATTTATTAATGATATATCCTAGAGATTTAAGATTAGGAATAATGAAAGAAATAAAGAAGGATTATCCTAAATATTTATATGAAGAATTATTAGATTGTGATGGATTTATAGATGCTTTCTTTAATATTTATCTATAGTCTGAATAGGTGATAATATGACATTTATAGAAGAAAGAGATGCCTTGTTTAGCAAGGCGTTAAAAATTGAAAAAAATGAAGATATACGAGATGACTTTAAAAGAGAGTTTTTTGACCTTGTTGGAAAAGTAATAATAGATATGCTTAGTAGTGAAGACAACTTTTTTGGTGGCTTTATGATAAAGATTGAAAGAGAAATAAGAGTTGATATTACATGGCCATTAGCAACAATACCCAAAATAAATGGGTTTACTATGTACTTTAACCCATTACTATTTCTACAATGTGATAAAAAAGAAATGGCAGCTTTATTTAAACATGAAATATATCACATGATGTATATGCATTATGAAAGAGTAAATGATCTTAAAAATAAATATAGCAATGAAGTAATATCAATGGCTATAGATATTTCTATAAATCAGTTTGTAAAGAACATGCCAATGGAAGCTTATAGGATAGATAGAGTAAATAGAGAATTTAATATTGAATTAAAAGAAAATAGAAGTATTGAGGAGTATTCAAAAGAAATTCAGAAGGGTATTGAAGAACGAATAGAAAAGTTATCAAAGGATAAAAATAGTGATAGTTTAGCAAGGGAAGTAGATATTGCTAAGGCTCATGAAATTTGGGATAACATAGATGTAAGTGATAATAACGTAAAAGAAAATGTAAAAAAGATAGCTTTAAGTCTTAAAAGTAGTGGGAAACCAGATGAAATATTAAAGCTAATAAGTAAATTTGAAGAGAAAGAAGAATTATCATGGCAGAATATACTTAAGAGAATGATTCCTACTGTTAAATCGGGTTATAGAAAAACAATAACTAGAAGAGATAGAAGACAGCCCGATAGAATGGATTTAAGGGGAAAGCTTGCAAATCATATTCCTGAATTAATTATAGCTATAGATATTAGTGCTAGTATGACTGATGAAGATATAAGAAAGATAATGGTAGAAATATTAGCTATAGTAAGAAATAGAGAAGCTAAAATTACTGTAGTAGAATGTGATAATGAGATTAGAAGAATATATTCTTTAAGGTCTCCTAAGGATATAAAGCCAAGGTCAGAAAAGAATGGTTCAACTGAATTTTCTCCAGTTTTTCAATATATTAGAGAAAAGAATTTAGGGGATAGCATTGTCATATACTTTACTGATGGAGTTGGTGAAAAGGAATTAAAGGTTAGGCCATTAAATAAAAAAATTATTTGGGTGTTAACTGGAAATGAAGAATTTTCACTAAAGAATCCAGTAGGTGAAATACAAAGAATAAATAAAAAAAGCAAGGTAAATGAAGACAAAGTTTTTGCTTTAGATTTAGTAAGAGAAGTAGTAAGAGATATGAATAGAGAAACAACTTAGAAAGTAACTATGGTTAAAAGGGGAGATTTATGATAAAATTAAATAAAATAGGGGGGATATAATATGTTTAAGAGGGTCAGAAGACCAGGTGACTATATGTTATTTGTAGTTGTTATTTTATTGATAAGTTTTTTGGTAAACGTTTATATTTCTATAAATAATTATAAATTTAAATATAGGATTGGTAGAGAATCATATACAAATATAGAGAAGATTAAATCTACAAATAAAACTAATAATGAAATATTAAATAATGCTATAAAGGTTGGTTGCCTAGATAACATGGAATTGTTAAAATTATATAAAAACTATGGTGAGTTATCTGATAGTATGGTTAGCCTTTGGGATGAGTATTCTTTTTATGAAGAGAACATATCCATATTAGATTTTGGTAAGAAAAAGATAGATAAAAATAATGTAGTGTTTAATGATATATATGGAACTATAGAAGAATACTTTAGAAGTTTAATGGACGAAGAGATGAAAACTCAATCATATAAAGTTGAATTAACAGGAAAAACATTAGAAAACTTTAATTCTATCCTGATAATTTCTAACAATATAGATAGCTATTATAATGAATTTTATGATAAAAACTTATCTTCAGTAGATATAGAAGATAGGGAAAAAGCTATTATAAAAAAATATTACTGGATAGAGATATTAGAAGACATAAATGAAATTAATCAAAAGTACATAAATAGTGATTTTACATTTTAGAGAGCTTTAAGGCTCTCTTTTTTATTACCTTAAGTACCAAGGGAATAGATATTTATTTTTCTGTGACTTGGAGTTTGCGATGGAACAAGCGAAATAAATATCCTTCCTACCTTTTATATAACATCTTAGAAATTCGATAGAAGTGTTAAGAATTTTGTATGGAGTAAAAAGGAAATTAGAATTAAAATGAAAACGTAATCAAGATTTCGAAAGATTTCAATTATGGATGGAGGGTAAAAAATGAGAAAGATTAAAAAATTACTTGCTATGGCTACAGCAACTTTAATGATTGGTGGCTTATTCGTTGGATGTGGAGGTAAAGATGGTGGAAGTACAGCATCTGGAGATCCAGTAAAGGTAGGAGTATTCCTATACAAATTTGATGATACTTATATTTCAACAGTACGTCAAAGCTTACAAGAAATTCAAAAAGAAAATGAAGGTAAGGTTGAATTTGAATTTATCGATGGTAAGGGTGACCAATCAATACAAAATGATGCTATAGATACAATACTACAAAAAGATATTGATTTATTAATGGTAAACCTTGTTGATATAGGGGCAGCACCAACTGTACTTAATAAGATTAAAGATGCTGATAAGCCAGTTGTATTCTTTAACAGAGAACCTGCTACAGACACTGTAAAATCTTATGATAAAGCTATGTTCGTAGGAACAAATGCACAAGAAGCTGGTGTACTACAAGGTAAAATACTTGTAGATCAATGGAAGGCTAATCCAGCACTAGACAAGAACGGCGATGGTGTAATGCAATATGTAATGCTTAAAGGTGAACCAGATAATGCAGAAGCAGTTGCTAGAACTAAATTCTCTGTATCTACTATAAATGATGCTGGAATTAAGACAGAAGAATTAGCTAATCAAGTTTGTAACTGGCAACAAGATTTAGCTCAAACTAATATGGAGGCATGGTTATCAAGATATGGTAATGGAATTGAAGTAGTTATTTCTAATAATGATGGTATGGCTCAAGGTGCAATAGCAGCTCTTCAAGCAGCAGGATATAACAATGGTGATGCAGCTAAGACTATTCCTGTTGTAGGTGTTGATGCAACAGCAGCAGCTCAAGATTTAATATCTAAAGGATTTATGGTAGGTTCAGTTCTTCAAGATGCTCCAGCTATGGCTAAAGCTCTTTATGAATGTGGTATGAATTTAGCAGCTGGAAAGAGTGCTACAGAAGGTACTGACTATAAGTTTGATGATACAGGTGTAGCAGTTCGTATTCCTTATCAAGAATATACAAAGAAATAGTCGTTAAATAAGTTAGTTAAAAGTTGCACTGTATTTTTAAAAATATAGTGCAACTTATAAAATATACAAAAAGAGTGGTGAAAGCAGTTATGGAAAAATCGAAGTATGTGTTAGAGATGGTTAATATATGCAAAAGCTTTCCAGGGGTAAAGGCCTTAGATAATGCACAACTTAAGGTGCGTCCTGGTACTGTACATGCCTTAATGGGTGAAAATGGTGCAGGTAAATCTACATTAATGAAATGTTTATTTGGTGTTTATATAGAAGATGAAGGTAAAATTCTTATAGATGGAGAAGAATGTAAGTTCTCAAATCCAAAGCAAGCGATGGAAAATGGTGTTTCAATGGTACACCAAGAATTAAATCAAGTTTTGCAAAGAGATGTAATGGATAATATATGGCTTGGAAGATACCCAAGTAAAAATGGAATTGTAAGTCAGAAAATAATGTACGAAGAAACTAAGAAGATCTTCGATGATTTAGAAATAGATGTTGATCCAAGAGAAAAAATGGCCAAGCTTTCTGTTTCCCAAAGACAAATGGTTGAAATAGCAAAAGCGGCTTCATATAATGCTAAAATTTTAGTACTTGATGAGCCTACTTCATCTCTTACTCAAGAAGAGGTTGATCATTTATTTAAAATAATGAATAAACTTAAGGAAAAGGGATGTGGACTTATTTACATATCTCATAAGATGGAAGAGATTCTTCAAATATCAGATGATGTAACAATTATGAGAGATGGAAAGTGGATAGATACCTTGTTAGCAAAAGAGTTGACAACAGATAAAATTATTAAATTAATGGTTGGTAGAGATTTGACTCATAGATTTCCTCCTAAAACTAATAAGCCAGGAGAAACAATATTAGAAGTTAAAAATCTTACAGGAGCATATCAGCCATCAGTAATTGATGCATCCTTCAAATTAAGAAAAGGAGAAATTTTGGGTGTTGCAGGTTTAGTTGGATCTAGAAGAACTGAGTTAATAGAAACTATATTTGGAATAGCTCATAAGAGTAGTGGAGAAGTTCTACTACATGGAAAACCAGTAAATAATAAAGATTCAAGAGCAGCAATTAAAAATGGATTTGCATTATTAACCGAAGAAAGAAGAGCAACAGGTATATTTGGTGGCTTAGACATAAAGTTTAATGCGACAATAGCGAATATTGATAACTATAGTAAATTTGGTGTTTTAGATAATAAAAAGATGACAGAAGATACTAAGTGGACAATCGATAGTATGAAAGTTAAAACTCCAACTCAAAAAACTGCCATTAGAAGTTTATCTGGAGGTAATCAACAGAAGGTAATCATAGGAAGATGGTTATTAACAAATCCAGAAATACTATTGTTAGATGAGCCCACTAGAGGTATTGACGTAGGGGCAAAATACGAAATATATCAACTGATAATTGATTTGGCTAATAAAGGAAAAGGTGTAATTATGGTATCTTCAGAAATGCCTGAATTATTAGGTATATGTGATAGAATTCTTGTAATGTCGAATGGAAGAGTTGCAGGAATAGAAGATACAGATAAATTAGATCAAGAAAAAATAATGACTTTAGCAGCTAAATATATTTAGGATTGAGGTGTAGAAGATGGAACAAGCAAAAGTAAACAGAGAAAAGGTAACGAATTTTTTAGTTAATTATGCTTTATATATAGTTTTAGCAGCAATGATAGTTTTCTTTATAATAAAGGAACCATCATTTTTATCAATTAGCAACTTCACAAAGATTTTAAGTCAAGCATCGACTCGTGGTATCTTAGCACTAGGTGTTGCAGGGCTTATAGTACTTCAAGGTACAGACTTATCAGCAGGGCGTATTTTAGGGTTAACAGCAATTGTATCAGCATCCCTTTTACAGTCAACAACTTATGCTGCAAGAATGTATCCTGATTTACCAGCCTTACCATTAATACTACCATTATTAGTAGCAGTAATTATAGGTGGTATTTTTGGAGCAATTAATGGATTTGGTGTGGCCAAACTTAAAGTACATGCATTTATTATTACATTAGGAACTCAGCTTATTGCTTATGGTATATCATGTTTATATATAGATAGACCTCCACTAGGAGCACAACCAGTTGCAAATTTAGATGAAAGGTATACTAAGTTTGTTAATGGATCATTTAACTTAGGACCAATTGAAATTCCTTATTTAATAATATATTTAGCAGTTGTAGCAATAATCATGTGGTTTATTTGGAATAAGACAAAGCTTGGTAAGAATATGTTTGCAATAGGTGGAAACCCTGAAGCAGCTGCTGTATCAGGTGTAAACTTAGCTAAGAATATAATGATAATATTTATAATTTCAGGTATTCTTTATGGTGTTGCTGGATTCTTAGAAGCAGGTAGAGCTGGTTCAACTACTACAGCTACTGGTTTAAACTATGAACTTGATGCTATAGCAGCCTGTGTTGTAGGTGGAGTATCATTTACAGGTGGTGTAGGTACAATACCTGGAGTATTAATAGGTGCAGTACTTCTTCAAGTTATTAACTATGGACTTAATTTTATTGGAGTTAATGCTTATTGGCAATTTATAATAAGAGGTTTAATTATTATAGTAGCAGTTTCATTGGACGTTAGAAAATATCTAGCTAAAAAGTAGGTGGTAGTATGAGCAATGAAATTACAAATGAAAGTGTACCAGAGAAAGAAGTAAAAAAAGATTTTAGAGATTGCTTATATGGAAAGATAGATGTATCTGTTGAAAGTGTTGACAAATTTATATTGGGAGTTCTGGTTCTTTTAGGACTATCCATATTATTTGGAGTAATATTTTAATAGATAGTAGAAGTAGAGGATTTTATATTCTCTACTTTTTGTCGTATAAAAATAAGTTTAATATAAAATTATTACGTTGAATATATATTAATGTGATGAGATAATAGTTTCAGGTATAAAATGTATCAAAAGAAAAAATCTATCATAAATAGGAGGTAGGTTCATGAACTTGTATAAGGTATTGATAGTAGATGATGAGGAAGAAATAAGACATGGAATAATAAAGAAGATTGATTGGGAAAAGTATGGATTTACAGTAGTAGGTGATGCTGAAAATGGAAAGGATGCCATAGATAAAGTTGAAAAGTTTCAGCCAGATATAATTATGACAGATATAAAAATGCCTTTTATGGATGGTTTAGAATTAGGAGAATATGTATATAAAGAATCTCCATCAACTAAGATTATAATTTTTTCAGGATCAGATGATTTGGAATATGCCCATAAAGCTATTAAAATAAATGTAGTTGAATATGTTTTGAAACCTATAAATTCTATAGAATTAATTGAGGTTTTAAAGAAGTTAAAGAATACTATGGATGAAGAATATAATGAAAAAAAGAATTTTGAGAAGTTAAATAAATATTATCTTGAAAGTCTTCCAATAATGAAGGAAAAGTTTTTTGTTGGGACTATAGAGGGAAGAATAGAAGGTAGCAGTTGGGTACAAGCGGGTAAGAAGGTTGGAGTAGAGTTTGATTTTCCCTACTTTGCTATTGGTGTTCTATATAACGATAAACTTATAGATAGTAGTGAGCATAGAGAAAACGATTTTGTAGATATATCAATTAAACAAATAGTTGATGAAACATTAGTTAGTTATTGTAAGGCTATTAGTTTTATCTATTCTGGAAAGGTTATCATAATTGGTAATCTAGATAATAAAGGTGGAATTATAAATTTAATTAATGGATTAAATGAAGTTTGTAAAAGTTGTGAAAGAGTGTTAGGGCAGAAAGTATCCGCCGGAATAGGACAGATAGTTAGAGGGTATGAGGAAATTAGATTTTCCTATAAAATGGCCAGAAATGCACTGCATTATAGAATGGTGTTAGGAACAGGAAAAGCCATATATATTGAAGATGTGGAGCCGGATAATTCAGTTCAACTTCAATTTGATGAAAATGATGAGAGAGAACTATTAAATGTTATTAAGTTAAAATCAGATGAAGAAATAAAGGACTCTATAAGTAAATTATTTTGTAGAATAGAAAAACTGCTATTGCCTTTTAATAAGTACAAAATTTATTTTATAGAAATAACCACATCCTTATTGAAAGTGGTACAAGCTTACGATATTAATATGGAAGAGATATTTGGAGAAGGATTTAATTGTTATAGTCATTTAGATGATTTTAATTCTATAAATCAAGCTAAAGAGTGGTTTATAGAAAAATCAATAAGAATTAATAATTTAATTAAAAGAGAAAGAATGGACTCCTCTAAATTATTAATTGAAAAAGCAAAGGAATATATTAACCAAAATTATAGTAACACTGAACTATCTGTTGAGGTTATTTGTTCTCAGCTACATGTTAGTCCAACCTATTTTTCTACTTTATTTAAAAAGGAGACTGGGAGTAATTTTATAAACTATCTAACAAGTACTAGATTAAATGAGGCAGTAAATTTGCTTAATACAACAGATTATAAGTCATATATGATAGCAGAAAAGGTTGGATATACTGAAGCTAATTATTTTAGTTACGTATTCAAAAAGAAATTTGGAGTATCTCCATCAAGGTATAGAAACGTTAAGTAGGTAATAGCTATGAAAAAGATAAATTTATATAAAAACAAAAGTATACAATACATAATTTCTATATCTTTTACAATAATTGCGGTAATAGGAATGATTACGTTAGGTGAAATTTTATATATTAGATTTGTTAGATTAAATGAAGAAATAATATCTAAGAATAATAAAGCTATAGTTAATCAAGTTAATCTAAATTTAGATAGTTACCTAAGAAATATAATGAAAGTATCTGATGGAATGTACTATAACGTAATTAAAAAAGTAGATTTTTCTAAAGATAGTATAGATAATGAATTGAATTTATTATATGAAACAAATAAAGATTTTCTTGTAAGTATAACGTTATTTTCAAAGTATGGAGAAATAGTAGCAGGGTATCCTTATAAGGAATTAAAGGAGTCCATAGAGCCTAGGGATAATGCTTGGTTTATTAATGCTGTAAATAAAAAAGAGAATCTACATTTTTCTACTCCACATGTACAAAATCTTTTTGTAGATCCATCATATAGATATCGGTGGGTTGTTTCATTAAGTAGGGCTGTAGAATTAACTTATAATGGTGAGACAAGCCAGGGTATATTGTTAGTAGATATGAATTTTAGTGGGATAGAGCAAATATTTAAAAATATAGATATAAGTAAATCAGGATATGTTTATTTAGTAGATAGTAAGGGAGAGATAATTTATCATCCAAGGCAACAGCTTATCTACTCAAATTTGATGAATGAAAATAATGAGGAAGCTGTAAATTATGAAGATGGAACTATAGTAGAAAGTTTTAATGGTGAAGAAAGGGTAGTTACTACAAAAACCGTTGGGTATACTGGGTGGAAGATAGTAGCAGTAACCCCTATGAAGGATATTACAGAAAATTATAGCCATATGAGGATATTTTTAATTTTAATTATATTCTTTGGGGTCTTAATCTTAACAATAATAAATATAGTAGTATCATCTAGAATAGCAACTCCTATAAGAAGTTTGGAAAATAAAGTTAGAAAGTTTGAGGAGGGCGTAAGAGATATTGATTTTTCTACAGCAGGTTCATATGAAGTAAAACATCTAGGTAAAGCTATAAACTCAATGGTGGCACAGATGAATTCACTTATGGATAATATAGTTAAGGAACAAGAGCTGAAAAGAAAGACTGAACTAGATGCACTTCAGGCACAAATAAATCCTCATTTCCTTTATAACACATTAGATTCTATAGTGTGGATGGTAGAAGGGGAAAGGTATGAAGGTGCAGTAACTATGGTTACAGCTTTAGCAAGATTTTTTAGAATAAGCTTAAGTAAAGGAAAGAATGTAATAAGTCTAAAGGATGAATTAGAGCATGTAAGCAATTATTTAACAATACAAAATATACGTTATAAGAATAAGTTTTCATATAGAATACAAGCTGAAGATGATGTTTTAGATTTAGCTTGTATCAAGTTAGTAGTTCAACCATTAGTAGAAAATGCTATATATCATGGTATGGAGTATATGGATGGGGATGGAGAGATAGATATTAAGGCGTATAGTGAAAATGATGAGGCTATTATTGAGGTAAAGGATAATGGACTTGGAATGACAGAAGATATTGTAGAATCATTACTTGAAAAAGTACATGCTAGTAAAAAAGGTTCTGGTGTTGGACTAAGAAATGTTAATGAAAGAATAAAATTATATTTTGGGCCTACATATGGACTGGAGATTAATAGTGAACCAGATGAGGGAACCTCTATAAAAATACACATACCTATAATAAAGTATGATGACTATGAAAGGGGGGAAAACAAGAAAAATGAGTAAACAAAAGAAGAGGATATTTGTAATTTTTATAGGAATAGCAATAATACTATTTTTGTTTATTCTAGACTTTTTATTAAGACGGGATAATAGGGAAGTTATATATAATATTGCCTATATATCGGATACAAGAAAGAGTGAAGATATAAAAGTAATAGCAGAAGGTATAAGTCAAGCTGCCAAAGACATGAGAGTAGAAGTTAAAAGTTATGTTTTAGCAAATAATAATGAAGTAGAAGCTCAAATAGAGTTAATAAAAAAAGAAGTTAAAGGTAAGGTGGATGCAATATTATTGAATCCAACAGATAGTAATAAGTTAAGTGAGACCATTAAAAAAGCATATAAAGATGTTCCTATTGTCTTAATAAATTCTGCAATTACTGGCTTTGATAGTATACCTATAATCTCTTGTGATAATGAAGAAGTTGGTAAAGAGATTGCAGATGAAATCATTAGAAATGGAAATACAAGAAATAACATAGGAATAATAGTAACTAATAAAAATAAAAGTAATTTACAGGATATGTACAGAGGTTTTTTATCGGAAATAAGCTATAGTAAAAATAATTGTAAAGAGTTAAATATAGGGGAGAACATTAATACTTATAGTCAACAGATAAATAGTTTTATAAAGTCAGAAAATATAGATGTGTTAGTTACATTTGAAAGGGATATATTAGAAGAATTAGCTCAGATAAAAAAAGAAAATAAATTAGAGTTAGAGTTGTATGGAATGGGGAGAACAAACAAAATATTATCTTATTTAGAAGAAGATATAATTAATTCGGTTGCGGTACAAAATGAATTTAATTTAGGCTATTTGGGGGTAAAAATAGCTGTAGATAAGCTAAATAATAAGGATACTAGTAGTAAAACAATAGATTTTTCTATTATTAATAAAAGTAATATGTATTGGGATGATAATCAAAAGATACTATTTCCTTTTATAAAATAGAAATAATATGGTTAGGATGGTATAAAGATGAGAAAGAGTATGAGAAGATTTATATTAGTATTATCAACTATTTATATGTATAGTTCATTGATTTCATGCAATAGCCGTAATAATGAAGAGGAAGATGTAAATGATATAAAAATAGGAATAAGTGTATATGAGCAAGATGACATTTTTATTTCGAGCATTATATCTAATATAGAAAATATAACAAAAGAAAAAAGAAATGAGGGTAGTTATAATATAACTTTAAATGTAGAGGATGCAAAGTCTAACCAATATAATCAAAATGAACAGGTAGACATGTTTATTGATCAAGGATATAATGTAATGTGCGTAAATCTTGTTGATAGAAGATCTGCTGCAACAATAATTAATAAAGCAAAAAATGCTAATATACCAGTTATCTTTTTTAACAGAGAGCCAGTAGAAGAAGATATGAACATGTGGAGTAAAGTATATTATGTTGGGGCACAAGCAGAACAATCAGGGATGATGCAGGGAGATATAGTAATAGAAAAATATAAAAAGAATCCAAGAGATGTTGATAAGAATGGTGATGGAAAAGTACAGTATGTTATGTTAGAGGGAGAGCAAGGACATCAAGATGCTTCAATAAGAACTGAATATAGTGTAAAGAGATTAGTAGACAGTGGAATTAAAGTAGAAAAGTTAGGTAGTGAAGTTGCTAATTGGTCAAGAACTGAAGCATCAGAAAAAGTGGACAGATGGATTGAAAAATATAATGATAAAGTAGAGCTTATTATTAGTAATAATGATGATATGGCTTTAGGAGCAATAGATGTATTAAATAAGTCTAAAATCAAAAATAATATGCCTTTAATTGTAGGAGTAGATGGAATTAAGGATGCCCTAAAAGCGATAGATAATGGAGAAATGACAGGGACAGTAATTAGTGATGCCTATAAACAAGGAAAAGCTATATTTGATACTGCTTTGAGAGTGTCATCAGGAAATATATTAGATAATGATAATGGTATAGATGCAAGATATATAAGAATTCCACACGTGATTGTTACAAAAGAAAATGTAGGGGAATATATTAAATAAAAAAAGGATGTTGCTAAAGTTGCAACATCCTTTTAGTATGTTTTAATTAGTGACAACCGCCACCGCAGCTTCCGCATCCGCTACCTTCTGGAGCGATTACAGGCTTTAATGAAAGTCCTCTACCTTGGTTTTCTTCGCTTGAAACGATAATGAATCCACCGAATTCATCAACTAAGCTCTTTTCCATAATAAAAGTAATGTCGTTAACAACTTCTGTTACATCTGCATCTGTTGCTTCACTTACAGAAATGTTAAAAACAGGACCGCTACATGCATATCCTCCTAAGTTGATTCTAATATTATATGATTCAACTTTGTTTTCATCTAGGAATTCTTTAAATTCTTTATATGCTTCTTCGTTTATAGTTATATTTTTCATTAAATTCACCTACTTGTAGTTTTTATTAATTGATAATACATATCACTACACCTAGTATAACATAACTTCAAATTTTTTCAAGAAGTTTTTATATTAATACTATTCATGGGTATTAGTTATGGTTATAATATTATCATGTATAGTGTAACTAATATGTTAAGCTATTATACTATAAATACAAAAAATTACAGCAAGGGGAATTAATTTAATGATACCGTATAATAAAGAATTTATAATAGATAAAATAAAAGAGTATGAAGATAAAATAGATAGTGGAGTAATAGGGGAATTTGAAATTTTAAAAAGAGATTCTTTAAATGGTAAAGTTGAAGGATACTTATATACGAAAAATGATAATGTTATTGGACCAATACCAGAGTTAATAGGAGAAAATAAAAGAGTTTGGATGAGATTAAGTCCTAAAGAAATAGAAGGATCATATGAATTTATAAAGTTTGCAACTGGCAAAGTTGGTGTTGTAGGTTTAGGATTAGGATATGTAGCTCAGGAGTTAGCTAAAAAGCAAGATGTTGAAAAAGTAGTTGTGTATGAAATTAGTAAGGATGTAGTTGAGCTTTATAAGAGAAATTTTGGAGAAAATGAAAAGATAGAAATTATAGTAGGCGATGCATTCAATGCCTCAAAAGATAGTTTTGATTTCTTTTATACAGATATATATGAATATAAACTATCTATGCAGGTAGTAGAAGATTACATTAAGCTTAATAAATTACATGATATTAAAGAATATTCCTTCTTTGGGATGGAACACTTTTTATTGAGCTGTAAATATGATGAAATAGTTTGGGTATATGTACCAGAGACGTGGATGGCTATGTGTAAGGATTTATCAGAAGCATTAGATCAATCAGGATATATTAAATTTTATGAGCAGTTAGATGAAGAACTAGTAAGTAAGGTTTTAGCTGGATTTAAAGAGGTACTTAACCAGGGGATGGAATAGTTAATAGCAGTGATACCATTATTTGTGGCTATAATTAATGGTTGTTAGTACACAAAAATAAAAGAGTGTATCTAAATTTTTAGATACACTCTTTCTATTACTTAACAACTATGTTAACTAATCTACCTTTTATAACAATTACCTTAACAACTGTTTTTCCTTCAGTATTTTGTTTAATAACGTCATCATTTAAAGCAGCTGCTTTAATTCCTTCTTCATCAAGGTCAGAAGCAACATTTATTCTATTTTTTATCTTACCATTAATTTGTATAGCTATTTCTACTTCATCCTTAACTAAAGCCTTAGGATCAAAAGTTGGCCAAGCTTCATTAAATACTGATGTAGCGTTGCCAGCTAAGTTCCATTGTTCTTCAGAGAAGTGAGGAGCAAATGGTGCAAGTAATCTGATGAAGTCTAAGATAACTTCCTTCAAGAAATCAAGGTTCTTAGTTTCTTCTTGCATGTATTTTGATAATGCATTTACGAATTCCATCATTCTTGCTATAGCTGTGTTAAATTGCATCTTATCTCCATCTTCAGAAACACCCTTTATTGCAGTATGTCTCCAGAAGTTTAGTTCTTTTTCAGCCTTATCTATAGTAGACTTACCATTTCCAGCTTTAATAGCTTCATTAGCAGAATCAAGAGTTCTTTCGATTCTATCTACGAATCTAGCAACAGACTTAATTCCGTCATCACTCCAAGCTCCACCTTCTGTGTAAGCAAAACCAAACATTAGGTACATTCTAAATACGTCTGAACCATGTTGCTTGATGTAATCATCAGGAGAAATTGTATTTCCCTTAGATTTACTCATCTTTAGACCATCAGGTCCTAGGATTAATCCTTGGTGAGTAAGAGACGTAAATGGTTCATCAAATGTTAAATATCCCATATCTCTTAATGCCTTAGTTATGAATCTAGCATAAAGAAGGTGCATACAAGCATGTTCAGGACCACCAACATATTTATCAACTGGTAGCATTTTATTAATTATTTCAGGGTCAAATGCTTTTTCTGAATTTTTGCTATCAGGATATCTTAAGTAGTACCAAGATGAACATACGAAAGTATCTAAAGTGTCACATTCTCTTGTAGCTTCGCCACCACATTGTGGACAAGTACACTTCTTAAATTCTTCACTCTTAGCAAGTGGTGATTTTCCGTCTGGAGCAAATTCAACATCATAAGGTAACTTAACTGGAAGTTGATCTTCTGGTACTGGAACAGTTCCACATTTATCACAGTAGATCATAGGAATTGGAGCTCCCCAGTATCTTTGTCTTGAAACTAACCAATCTCTTAATCTAAAGTTAACCTTCATTGAACCTAAGTTTTGAGAAGCTAGTTTTTCAACTATCTTTTCCTTAGCTTCAGCTGTTTCTAATCCATCAAATTCACCTGAGTTAACTAAAACGCCATGTTCGCAATATGGAAGTTCAGTTTCTTCACCATTTTTAGCGGCAATAACTCTTTCAATTGGTAGATTAAACTTTGTAGCAAAAGCAAAGTCTCTTTCATCATGAGCTGGAACTGCCATAACTGCACCTGTACCATAAGTTGCAAGTACATAGTCAGAAATCCATATTGGCACTTCTCTACCATTGATTGGGTTAATAGCGTAAGAGCCAGTGAATACACCAGTCTTTTCTTTAGTGATTGATTGTCTTTCAATTTCACTTTGCTTAGCAGCAAGTTCTTTATATTCTTCAACAGCAGCCTTATTCTCATCAGCAGTAAGCTTATCTACTAGCTTATTTTCTGGAGCTAAAACAACATAAGTTACACCATTTAACGTATCAACTCTTGTAGTAAATACATCAAAGCTTAAATCAGAGTTTTTAACTTTGAAAGTAACTTCTGCACCAGTAGATCTACCAATCCAGTGCTTTTGCATAGCTACAGTTTTTTCAGGCCAATCTAAATCATCTAATTTATCTAATAATTCATCAGCATAATCAGTTATTTTTAAGAACCATTGAGTAAGTTCTTTCTTAGTAACTTCAGTATTACATCTTTCACAAGCACCATCAACAACTTGTTCATTAGCTAAAACTGTATTACAAGATGGGCACCAGTTAACAGGCGCATTCTTTCTGTAAGCTAATCCTTTTTTATAAAGTTGAAGGAATAACCATTGAGTCCACTTATAATATTCTGGATCACAAGTTACTACTTCGCTTTCCCAGTTAAACATAGCTCCCATAGCCTTTAATTGTTGTTCCATAGTTTCTATATTCTTATAAGTTGAATCTTGAGGGTGAATACCAGTCTTTATTGCAAAGTTTTCAGCTGGTAAACCAAATGCATCAAATCCCATTGGTTGGAATACATTATATCCTTGCATTCTCTTAAGTCTAGCCCAAGTATCAACTGGTCCATAGTTAAACCAGTGACCAGCATGTAACTGGCTACCTGAAGGATAAGAGAACATTTCTAAAGTATAAAGTTTCTTATCTAAATTTTCAGGATTAAACTTATATAATTCTTCTTTTTCCCATTTTTCTTGCCATTTCTTATCAACAGCAGTTCCGTAGTTTCCCATTAAAAAATCCTCCTTAAAATCTGTAATAAAAATAAAAACCTTTCATCTCTATATTAAGAGACGAAAGGTAAAATTTCCGTGGTACCACTCTTATTAGGATAAAAAAATATCCTCACTCAATAACTATATCGGGCTTACCCGTACTTGTTTTTACAAGTATGCTCATAGACAAGTTCCCAAGTTTACAACACTATTTTACACCAACCAATAGCTCTCTGAAGTTATAATTAAGTGGTACTACTTCTAATCAACGCACTAAAATATTCAATAGTATAAATAATTATATATTTTATATGAGTTAAAGTCAACTATAGTCTATTTATAGTGTAACCTCTCTTTTCTAATTCTTTTAAAACGCTATCTTCACCAATAAAGTGCTTGCATCCAACAGCTATAGTATGATTTTTTCCATCTTCCACTAGATTATCAATGTTCTCTGCCATTTTTATATTTCTTTGAGTAACTAAAGCATCATAGAATTCAGGAACTTCCTTTTTCATATTTGCAACATCTTCTTCTAGAAATTCTATATTACCATCAACATATGAGTTAAAAGTATCTTTTAAATATTTAATAGTTTCTTCTTTTTTAGAAGAATCAGTAACTGTTGATATAGTGGCTTTTACATCATCCCAAGTATATAAGTTATTCAATAAATCCATTTGGAAGTCAACACTTTCAAGTTCATGAATTTCAATACCTTTTTCCTGAGATTTTTTTATTAGTAGTTCATCAAAAGAAGTAGTATAATTTTCTCCTTGATACATAGTACTTTCAAGTATAGATACTATACCAGCAGGAGTTAATACAGATAAAGCACTAATGTTCATATTGGATGGTGCTAATATTTCATTAACTTTTTTAATTTCATCTTCAGTTAATTGATTTTTAGCTGTTTTATCTGAAGTATTTAGTAATTTATCTTGAGAAGCAGTAACTTTAGTCATATCAGTAATGTCAGCTTCTACAGATAGAACATCTGTATTTTTTAATATCTTAGTTACTTTTTTATTGAAGAAGTTATGAGTACTAGGAGCAGGATGCATAGTACCAATTAAATTAATTGTGATATCCCCTTTAGTAGCAGTCCATAAATATCCTTCAGCTGCAGGTGTTTTATCTCCACAGCCAATTAAACTACCAAGTGTAAAAACACCTAGTAATAAAGTAGCAAATGGTTTTATAAGCTTTTTAGTAATCTTCATGTTAGATTCCCCCTATAATCAAATCGATAAGTTAATTATACCAATTATTTACAAATAGGTACACGCTTTTATATACTGCCAAGTACACCAAGTGTAGTAAATAAGGTAAATATTATAAGCATGATAATTATAAAAAGCATAAGCTTAGACAAAGTTTTTCTTTTTGGAATAGTATTTGGAACATTCAAACTTAATAATGTAGATAAAATATCTTGGATATCTTTATGGTCTTTTGGATTATCTGAAACAAAATATAGTTTATTAGAAGAAGATGGAGTGTCTTTTAATTGTAGAACCAAATTTACATTACTAAATTTCATATTATCCTTATAGGAATTTGATAAATATACAGTTTCAATTTTTTCTATAGGAATTATCTGTTCATTAATAGTTTTAAAAGTATTACTAAAGGAATAAAGATATATATTTTTAGGAGTTATATACATTTGGTAGTAGAAAAGGGTTTCTCCCCAATAAGGAGCAACATCATTAAATTCCATACCAGCACCAATATTTAAAAATTTTGAGGAAAGAACTTGTTCATTTTTTGGAGTGAATTTTTTATTAAATGCAGAAATAACTATTTTTTGTAAGACTTTTGCGTTTTTAATTAAGTGTATTGTACAATCTCTTTCTGGTCCGAGACTTAAATAGGTTGAATATATATTAGATGGGGAAAAATCTATATCTAAATCAGTATTATTAACAAAACACCAATTAAGAGTGAAATTTAAAGACTTTTTTAGGCTTTCCTTTTGTTCATTAGATAAAGTAACATCAGCAAGTGACTCTTCGTCTATATCAATTAATTCATATTTATCCATAATTAAATTTCCCCCTTCATTAATTTTGAAAGCTTTGTTCTAGCTCTTAATATCCTAAGTTTAACTGCATTAGGAGTCATGTTATACAGTTCAGATATTTCTTTTATATCTTTATTTAAAAAGAAACGTTGAATAAAAATATTTCTATCTATTTCTTTAAAGTTCATAATATATTTTTTAACCAATTCTAATTCTTCTTTAGTAATTTGTTCTGATTCTATATTGTCTGCAGATATTAAAGTATTACTATCGTCATTTATGGTATTTAAGCGGTGACCTTCTTTTCTTATTAAGTCTATACTTGTATGTTTTGCTATTGATGCAATCCAATTCTTAAATTTATTATCAGGATAGTTAAAAGAATCTATACAATGCCAGACTTTAAGAAGAACATCATTAACACATTCCTCACTTAATGTTTTTGAGTTTGTATTTGTGTAAGCGATTCTATATATAAGATTTCCGTAAGTATCTAGTACATAAAGTAGAGCATCTTGATTTTTATTTTTTAATTCTTTTACAAAATTTAAATCATCTATCATCTGAATTTCTTTCCCCCCTATATTAAATAAATTAAACTTTTATATAAGATATCCTTTAATATTTAAATGTATTGAAAGCACTTTCATATATAAAGTCGTAAAAAATTAAGTATGGTTTCAAATTTTTATATTATATTAAGAAAAAGTTTATTCAAAACTTAAAAATGTAGTATATAATATATAAATAAAATCGTAGGGGGATAAAGATGAGTTGTTTAGGCAATATTATATGGATTATATTTGGCGGATTCTTTAATGCATTGGGATGGTTATTTGCAGGATTACTTTGGTGCTTAACTATAGTAGGAATACCAGTGGGATTACAATGTTTTAAAATGGCAAGTTTACAATTTGCACCTTTTGGTAAAGAAGTAGTTACTGTAAGCGATAGTGCAGGAAATCTACTATTGAATATATTATGGTTATTATTTGGTGGGTTAGCATTATGTATAGGTAATTTAATAAGTGCAGTTTTATTATGTGTAACTATTATAGGGATACCATTTGCTGCACAATGTTTTAAGTTGGCAAAGTTATCATTAATGCCTTTTGGAAAAGAAATTAGATAAAGGTAAAAAAGAGCTGTAGTACTTTTAATTTAGTACTATAGCTCTTTTTATTAGTTGTTTTTATCTTGTAATTTTTTATATACGTAAAATGGTATTCCTATAAGCATTAATATAAACACCCACATTGCAGAAACTGATCCTGATCCATAGATTATGTACAGTGAATATGCAAATGCTAATAAGGAAAAGAAGGCATGTTTTATAAACCTACCAAAGCTTAATCTGTTTCCTGATTTATATGTAAGGATAATTTCAGCACAAGCACTTAATGCATAAGCTGGAATAAACGATAAAGTCGCAAGATTTATCATAAAATCGAAAGCTGAAGTTAAACTTGAAACATAATTAGCAATTAAAAGTATGTTAGTACAAAGTGTAGATATAAATAAGGCTACTACAGGAGTTTTAAACTTTGGATGTAATTTACTGAAGAATTTAGGAAATAATCCATCAGTACCAGCAGCATAAGCCATTCTTGCTGTTGTCATTATCCAACCTGAACAAGCTCCAGCAGCTGAAATAACTACTCCAAGAGATATAAATGCTCCACCCCAAGTGCCTCCAGTTATATTGTTTATTATAGATGATAAAGGTGCATTAGATGAAGCAAGGTCTGCTTGTGATAATCCACCCATAGCTAAAATTGAAAGCAATAAGTATATAATAGAAGCAAAAATTGTGCCAATTACAGTACTTCTTCTAATATTAACTTCAGGATTTTTTATTTCACCACCTGAAACAACAGCACTTTCTAATCCAACAAATGACCATAAGGTAACAGCTATTGCAGGTGCAAGAGATCCTAATCCAACAACCTCAGAAGAAGAATAAGTCTTAAGATATTCAGGGTTAAATCCAATTACAGCTATTATTAAGAATACAAGTATAACTAGTAACTTTAATGTAGTAGTAATTATTCCAATAATTCCAGCTTCTTTAACACCTTTATAATTTATATAGGTCATTATCCATAAGAATGCAGAAGAAACTAAAAAAGCAATTAATCCATTTGAAGATAGTATTGGAAAAAAAGGAGTTAAATATCTAATTATTGCTGTTATTATAGCAGCATTACCAATCCATGAACCAATCCAAAATGTCCAAGCTACTAAAAATGCAGTAAATTCCCCAAATGCTTTATGGGTATATACTATAGGACCACCTGTTGCAGGGTACTTGGTTCCTAAGTTAGCAAAAGAAAGAGCTAGCAGAACAGAACCTATTCCTGTAATTATCCAAGCAAGAATTGTTGTTGTTGGGTTTGCCACTTGAGCAAGACTTTGGGGGGAAGTAAAAATACCTGATCCCATCATATTTCCGACAACAATAGCTGTAGCTGCAGTTAATCCAAGTTCTCTTTTTAAATTATTATCTTCCATATTTTTCTCCTTAGTTTAATATGATTAATTTATTAACAATAAAATTATATCTTCATATATAAAAGATGTCTATTAAAATAATTATTTGCAAAAAATAAGAATCCTATTATATAATAGGATAAAAATAGAAAAAAATAATGAAAAAAAGTATTTACAAATAATAATTATTATTATATAATAACAAATGTAGAACAGAAGAGAATAAATGTTAAGAAACAAAAGATGAATTTTAAAAGTTAATTAATGTTATATATATAGAGGAGGAGAATGATATGAAAAAATTTGTTTGTACAGTATGTGGATATGTTCATGAAGGAGAAAGTGCACCAGAAAAGTGCCCATTATGTGGAGTAGGACCAGAAAAGTTCATGGAACAATCAGAAGATATGGCTTGGGCTGATGAGCATAGAGTAGGAGTAGCTAAGGATATAGATCCAAGAGTTATTGAAGGATTACAAGCTAACTTTATGGGAGAATGTACAGAAGTAGGAATGTACTTAGCAATGTCAAGACAAGCTGACAGAGAAGGATTCCCAGAAGTTGCAGAAGCATATAAGAGAATAGCATTCGAAGAAGCAGAACACGCTGCAAAGTTCGCTGAATTATTAGGAGAAGTAGTAGTAGCAGATACTAAAACTAACTTACAAATGAGAGTTGATGCAGAACACGGAGCTTGCCAAGGTAAGAAAGATTTAGCTACATTAGCTAAGCAATTAAACCTAGATGCAATTCATGACACAGTACATGAAATGTGTAAAGATGAAGCTAGACACGGTCAAGCGTTCAAGGGATTATTAAACAGATATTTTGGTTAATAAATAGAAAAGATAGACGAAGCAATCGTCTATCTTTTTTTAATTTGAATAAGATAATTCTTATGGTTGAATTAAATCATTGTCTAAGAAGTTTATAAAAGAATTTAAATCAACAATTGGAATTGAAAATAGAAAAATAATATAAAAAAATAACAAAAAACTATTTACAAATAATAATAATTATTATATAATAAAAACTGTAGAGAATAACAGAAAGATTTTACTAGATAAGATTAAAATATAAGGTTTAAAATATAGGAGGAGAAAAGATATGAAAAAATTTGTTTGTACAGTATGTGGATATGTTCATGAAGGAGAAAGTGCACCAGAAAAGTGCCCATTATGTGGAGTAGGACCAGAAAAGTTCATGGAACAATCAGAAGATATGGCTTGGGCTGATGAGCATAGAGTAGGAGTAGCTAAGGATATAGATCCAAGAGTTATTGAAGGATTACAAGCTAACTTTATGGGAGAATGTACAGAAGTAGGAATGTACTTAGCAATGTCAAGACAAGCTGACAGAGAAGGATTCCCAGAAGTTGCAGAAGCATATAAGAGAATAGCATTCGAAGAAGCAGAACATGCTGCAAAGTTCGCTGAATTATTAGGAGAAGTAGTAGTAGCAGATACTAAAACTAACTTACAAATGAGAGTTGATGCAGAACACGGAGCTTGCCAAGGTAAGAAAGATTTAGCTACATTAGCTAAGCAATTAAACCTAGATGCAATTCATGACACAGTACATGAAATGTGTAAAGATGAAGCTAGACA
>NZ_JADPAA010000005.1:185492-215557 GCF_015669365.1 Clostridium sp. 1001283B150210_160208_E6
GCTACATTAGCTAAGCAATTAAACCTAGATGCAATTCATGACACAGTACATGAAATGTGTAAAGATGAAGCTAGACATGGTCAAGCATTCAAGGGATTATTAAACAGATATTTCGGTTAGTAAATAGAAAAAGATCCTAGAAGATTAATCTTCTAGGATTTCTTTTATTGCAATTAAAACAACATCCTGGTGAGTATGATGAATAAAGTGATCGGCTCCCTTAACTAATACTTGCTTACTTCTTGAAGACCAAGTGATTAAGTCTTTTTGGGTGTTAATCCAAGCGTCTTTTTCTTCTTTACTAAAGTTTTTTTCATTTTCTGCTGTGAGAATAATTAAAGGTATATCTCCAATAGACTGAGATTTATCTAATACTTTAGTACAATTAGAAGATAAGCTCTTAAGTTCTGTAATCATATCTTCGTTCCAAAAGTTTCTTATAAATAAAGCTTTTTTTATTCTATTTACTTCAGCGGTTATATTATTAATTTGAAGTTTATTTTTAAAATATGGAGTTAAAGTTAATAATCTTAATATACCAGTATATTTTAAAATCTGTAAAAAGCGAATTGATATAATGCTTGTCTTTTTCTTGTGTTCTATGAACCAAGGGTTTAGCGCATCAATCATAACTATTCCTTTTACTTCGTTAGGATATAGCTGAGCAAAACGTAATGCCTCTAATCCTGCCATAGAGTGAGCAACTATTACATATGGAGGAGTGTGACCTGATGCTTTTAGAGATTGTCTTAAATTTTCAACGATGGCATCTATATTAGCATCATATTCTACATTGTCACTAAAACCATATCCATAGCGTTCAAATAATGCTGTTTTTGAGAACTTAGATACATTTTCTTGAAGTTTATAGTAATCACAATAAGGGCTAGTTACTCCAGAGCCTGATGTGAATACAACCGTATTATTTCCATTTCCTTTAGAAAACATATGAGTATTACCGGTATCTAATTTTATTATATCTCCAGGAGGGTTTAAATTTTTATCTTCAATGAAGGATAAAAACTCCTCACATATTAAACCTATAATTAATAAAATCACAAGAGCCAAAAGAGTGTATAATAAAATAATCATAATAAACCTCCTATATGATGTAATTTTAGTATACTTTTAATTTACAAAATATGTCAATAAGATTAATGGAAAGTTTACAGAAGCTATATATTTAAATTTGATTACTATATTTAAAAAAGATATAATTTTAATAATTAGTATAATTAGGAGGATAGGATTATTATGAAAATAGCAATTGCTATAGGTGTTCTTATTCTAGTAATGAATATCGTTTTTTCTTTTTCGCTTATTTTTATAGAAAGAAAAGATCCAACAACAACATGGGCATGGTTGTTAATAATGATATTACTTCCTGGAATAGGATTTATTATATATCTTCTTCTTGGTCAAAATCTGAGTAGAGAAAGATTGTTTAAGGAGAAAACAGTTCTCGATGAAAATAAAAGAAGGGAACTATCAATTCAGTTTACTGAGGCCAGTGAAGGTCATTCTGGAAGCGATGAATATTTAGATTTAAGGAGAATGAATTACAATCATTCTGGAGCTAAATATACTACAGGAAATGATATTGAAATATATTATGATGGAGAAGATAAATTTGCAAGGTTATTAGAAGATTTAAGAGGAGCAAAGAAATACATACATATCCAATATTATATATTTAGAAAAGAAAGTATAGGTAAAGAGATAATAAAAATATTAGAAGAGAAGGCTGCTGAAGGAGTAGAAGTAAGATTTTTAGTGGATAGTATGGGCTCATATAAACTTACAAAAAGAAGTTTAAAGAAGTATATACAAAATGGAGGGAAATTTGAAATATTCTTTCCAGGAATATTGCCTCATATAAATACCCGTATTAATTATAGAAATCATAGAAAAGTTGTGGTTATTGATGGTGAGTATGGCTATACTGGTGGGTTTAATGTTGGAAAAGAATATGTTAATTTAGATGAAAAAATAGGATTTTGGAGAGATACTCACATAAGAATAAGAGGGGAAGCAGTAAATGATTTAAATGAAAGATTTCTTTTAGACTGGTGTTATGCTTCTGGAGAAAAAATAGATGATTTTACAGTATTTTATCCAAAACATCCTTATAAAGATGGGGGGAAGGGAATACAAGTAGTTACAAGTGGTCCTGACCATAAAGAAGAATATATTAAGCATGCTTATATTAAAATGATTAATAATGCTAAAAAGAATATATATCTTCAAACTCCATATTTTGTTCCAGATGAGCCTATGTTAGAGGCATTAAAGTTAGCTGCTTTATCAGGTGTAGATGTTAGAATAATAATACCAGGAAAGCCTGACCATATATTTATGAAATGGGCTGCAAGTGCGTATATAGGGGATATTATTGAAGCTGGTGGTAAGGTATATACGTATGAAAATGGATTTATACATTCTAAAACTATAGTCGTTGATGGGCAAGTAGCTAGTGTAGGAACAGCTAATATGGATATAAGAAGTTTTAAGTTGAATTTTGAAGTTAATGTTTTTATATATGATTCAAGTGTAGCAAGCGATATGGAAAATCAATTTTTTGTAGATATAAATGATTCTGAGCTTATTACTAAAGCAGAATATAATGGAAGAAGCAGTTGGCTTAAAATGAAAGAATCTATAATAAGATTACTTTCTCCAATTTTGTAAAAAAATATAAAAAAATATTGACAGTGGAAGTGAGTTTGATATAATTAATGAAAAAAGATACCGTGTTTTTCACGTGGAGTGGAGGATATTATGAAAGGAATTATAGAAGCATTAGTAGCAAAATTTTATAGCTTTATATATTTTATATTCTGGGGCTTTTACTTTAGCGCTGGCTACTTCTTCTGCAAAAAAATAAATAATTCTTTTCAAATGAGTATTTAATAATTTAAGTTAAGATTGAATATTTTTATATGTAATTATTAGAGAGAGCTCATTAAAGGCTCTCTTTTTTATTAAATAAAATTAAATATTATATATTTTAAGGGGGCAAAAACATGATAGTAATTTTAAAACCAAACACAGAGCAAAAAGAGATTGACAGATTAACAGAGGCTCTTCAAAACAAGGGGGTTGAAGTTAATCCGGTAGTAGGAAAAGATTTAATTATATTAGGGTTAGTTGGAGATACAAGTAGATTAGATCCTACACAAATTGAAGCAAATAGAAATGTAGAAAGAGTGATGCATGTAGCAGAGCCTTTCAAGAAAGCTAATAAAATGTTCCACCCTGAACCAACAATTGTTGATGTAAAAGGAAATAAGATAGGTGGAAAGAAACTTGCTATGATAGCAGGGCCTTGCTCAGTTGAAACAGAAGAACAGATTTGTTCAATTGCTGAAGATGTTAAGAAATTAGGGGCAAATTTCTTAAGAGGTGGAGCGTTCAAGCCTAGAACTTCACCATATTCATTCCAAGGATTAAAATATGATGGATTAGAATTACTAAAGATAGCTAGAGAGAAGACAGGACTTCCAATAGTAACAGAAATAATGTCACCATATGATATAGAGGTATTTGAAGAGAACGTTGACGTTATTCAAGTTGGTGCAAGAAATATGCAAAACTTTGATCTTTTAAGGGAATTAGGAAAGACATCAAAAACTATTCTTTTAAAAAGAGGATTATCTGCTACTATAGAAGAATGGTTAATGTCAGCTGAATATATAATGGCTGGTGGAAATGAAAATATAGTTCTTTGTGAAAGAGGTATAAGAACATTTGAAACATATACTAGAAATACATTAGATTTAAGTGCTATTCCAGCAGTTAAGAAGTTAAGTCACTTACCGGTTGTAATAGACCCAAGTCATGCAGCAGGAAAGTGGTGGATGGTAGACCCATTATCAAAAGCAGCAGTAGCTATAGGCGCAGATGGTTTAATAATTGAAGTACACAATGATCCAGCTAATGCGTGGTGTGATGGACAACAATCAATTAAACCAGATGTATATGGTAACTTACTAGAAGAATTAAGAGTTATTGCTAATGCAGTGGGAAGAGAAATTTAATTAGAAGGATGATTATAAGTGAAAAGAAATTTATTTGTTGACCTAAAAGAAAACAGCTATAACATCTTAATAGAAAAAGGATTGTTAAGTAAGTTAGGTGAAGAACTTAAGAAGATATATTTTGGTGAAAAGATATTTATAATTACAGATGAAAATGTAGATAAATATTATGGTGATAAGGTTAAAGATGAATTAGATAAGGCTGGTTATAAAACTAGAAAAATGGTTTTAACTCCAGGAGAAGAGACCAAGTCCTTTAGTACATTACCAAGTATATATAATGAACTTTTAGATTTTAAGCTAACTAGAAAAGAACTTATAATTACTTTAGGTGGAGGCGTAATTGGAGACTTAGGAGGCTTTGCAGCCTCCACTTTCCTAAGGGGTGTTTCCTTTGTACAGATTCCTACATCTTTGCTTGCACAAGTAGATAGTTCCGTAGGAGGTAAGGTTGCTGTAGATTTAGAAAAGGGAAAGAATTTAGTAGGAAGTTTTTATCAACCTAAAGCAGTTTTTATAGATCCTGATGTACTTAATACTTTGCCTGAAAAATTTTATAAAGATGGGATGGCAGAAGTAATTAAATATGGATGTATTAAGGATATAGATTTCTTCTATATGCTTAAATCATTAAAATCAAGAGAAGAAGTTATGAATAATATAGAAGATATTTTATATAAATGTTGTTATATTAAAAAATCTGTTGTAGAAAGAGATGAAAAAGACTTAGGGGAAAGAATGCTTTTAAATTTTGGTCATACCTTAGGCCATGCAATAGAAAAATATTATAATTTCACTGGATATAGTCATGGTGAAGCAGTGGCTATTGGAATGTATAATATTTCTTTAAAAAGCGAAGATGAGGGTATAACTGAAAAAAGTGTATCTGAAGAAATAAAAGAAATTCTTATAAATTATGACCTTCCATATGAAGTTGATATTAAAGATAATAATAAAATTATAGATACTATTTCTTTAGATAAGAAGAATATAGGAAATGTTTTAAAGGTGATTTTATTAAAAAGTATAGGTGAAAGTATTATATACGATACTACATCAGATTTCTTTAAGGTGGTGAGATAGTGGGGGATATAAAGGTGTATCCAAGTAGACTTAATGGAGAAGTGAAAATTCCACCATCAAAGAGTATGGCACATAGAGCTGTAATTTGTGCAGCATTAGGAGATGGGCTAAGTAAAATTAGTAATATAGATTATTCAGACGACATAATAGCAACTATAAATGGTATGAGAGCCATAGGAGCTGTTATTGAGGAGAAGGATGAATACTTAGAAGTAAGAGGCATTAACTCTAAGGAGTTAAGTGCTAATAGAGATTTTGAAAGAGTAGTGGACTGTAATGAGTCTGGATCTACATTGAGATTTTTAGTACCTATTTCTTTAGCATTTGAAGGTGTAACAAGGTTTGTCGGAAGAGGAAACCTTGGAAAAAGACCGTTAAAGACATATTATGATATTTTTGATAATCAAGGAATAGAGTACAGCTATTTAAATGGTGTTTTAGATTTAGTGGTATCAGGGAAATTAAAGTCAGGAACTTATAAAGTGGAAGGAAATATAAGCTCTCAGTTTATAACAGGGTTACTATTCACATTACCATTACTAGATGGAGATTCTAAGATTTCTATTACTACAGAGCTAGAATCTAAGGGATATTTAGATTTGACTCTTTCTGCTATGAAGGACTTTGGTATAAAAGTTATCAATAATGAATATAAAGAATTTATTATTAAAGGTAATCAAAGATATAGAAGTAGAGATTATAGAGTAGAGGGAGATTACTCTCAAGGTGCATTCTTTTTATCAGCTGATGCTTTAGGAAATGAAGTTACAGTACTTGATCTTAAAGAGGATTCTCTCCAAGGTGATAGAGAAGTAGTTGATATATTAGAAAGAATGGGGCTAGTAATAGAAAAAACTAACTTGGGAATGAATGGAGAAGTTAATAATTTAAACTCCACATTAATTGATGCATCTCAATGCCCAGATATTATACCAGTTTTATCAGCTGTGGCAGCATTAAGCAATGGAAAAACAGAAATTATTAATGCAGGAAGACTTAGAATTAAAGAGTGTGATAGACTTGCAGCAGTTACACAGGAATTAAATAAATTAGGAGCAAAAGTTACTGAGAAGCCAAATGGATTAATTATAGAAGGCGTTAGGGAACTAGAAGGTGGAGTAGAAGTTTGGAGTCATAAGGATCATAGAATAGCAATGACTTTAGCTATTGCTTCAACAAGATGTAAGGCTCCTATTATTATAAAAGATTATGAGTGTGTATCAAAATCATATCCACACTTTTTTGAAGATTTTAAGAAGCTAGGAGGAAGATTAGATGAGTGGCATGTGGGGAAGTAACATAAAGGTATCCATATTTGGAGAGTCCCATGGAAACGCTATAGGAATAACTATAGATGGTCTTCCTTCGGGAATAGAATTAGATTTAAATAAAGTAGATGAGGAAATGAAGAGAAGAGCACCAGGTAGAAGCAAGTTATCTACTTCGAGAAAAGAGAGTGATGTTCCTGAAATTCTAAGTGGGTTCTTTGAAGGAAAAACAACTGGAACACCTCTTTGTGGAATGATAAGAAATAGTGATACAAGATCAAAAGATTATGGGAAGTTAAAGGATTTAATGAGACCAGGTCATGCCGATTACACAGGTAATATAAGATATGCTGGTTTTAATGATTACAGAGGGGGAGGACATTTCTCTGGAAGAATTACAGCGCCGTTAGTATTTGCAGGAGCTATCTGTAAACAAACATTAGAATCTAAAGGAATATATATTGGTGCTCATGTAAAGAAAATTAAGAGTATAAGTGACGAATCATTTGATTATACCAATATATCTAAAGAGCTATTAGATGAACTTAAGAAGAAGGAATTACCTTTATTAAAACCTGAGAAGGAAGAGGAAATGAGAAAGGTTATTTTGGAAGCTAAATCTAATGGAGACTCTGTTGGAGGAGTAATTGAATGTAGCGTTATAGGGATAGAAGCAGGACTTGGTGATCCATTCTTTGATTCAGTTGAATCAACATTATCGCATCTTTTATTTTCAGTTCCAGCAGTTAAAGGAGTAGAGTTTGGATTAGGTTTTGATATTGCTGAATTATATGGATCAGAAGCTAATGATGAGTTTTACTACGAAAATGAGAAAGTAAAAACAAGAAGTAACAATAATGGTGGAGTGCTAGGTGGTATTACAAATGGGATGCCTATTATATTTAAATGTGCTATAAAGCCAACTGCATCCATAATAAGGGAGCAAAATACAATAAATATAAGAGAACATAAAAATGAATCTTTAATTATTGAAGGTAGGCATGATCCTTGCATAGTTCAAAGAGCTATACCTGTAGTTGAAGCTGTGTGTGCAATAGGAATTCTTGATTTAGTAAAGGGGCGATATGGATGGGAGCTTTAGATGACTATAGAAAAGAGATTGATGATATAGATAGAGAGCTTATTGGTTTATTTGAAAAAAGAATGAATGTTGTACTAAATGTTGCTAAGTATAAAAAAGATAATAAATTAGAAGTTCTTCAAAAAGGAAGAGAAACAGAAGTAATAAAAAAAGCAATAGATGCATTAAATGATAAAGACTATTCAGATGAAGCAGTTAGATTTATGAATGCAACTATGGAAATAAGCAGAGGATTACAAAAAAGAAAAATTCAAGATGGTAAAAAACTTAAGGATATAAATGTAGAAAGAGAAAGTATTAATAAAAATAAGAAAGTTGGATTTCCAGGAGTAAGTGGTGCATTTACAGAAGAAGCTTTAATAAAGTTCTTTGGAGAAGGATGTGAAAGAAGTGCTTATGAAGAATTTGAAGATGTATTTATAGCGCTTCAAAATGGAGAAGTGGATTATGGAATTATTCCCATAGAAAATTCTTCAACTGGAGGAATATCTGATACTTATGACTTATTAAGAAAGTATGGATTCTATATTCTAGGTGAGGAATGCATTAGAATTGAACAGCATTTAGTAGGATTAAAAGGTTCTATAGTAGAAGAAATAGATGAGATATATTCCCATCCACAAGGTATTGAACAAAGTAGTGAATTCTTAAAGCAGTATCATCATTGGAAGCTTATACCTTTTCATAATACTGCAATAAGTGCAAAGCTTATTAAAGATCTTAGTGATAATACAAAAGCGGCAATTGCAAGTAAAAGAGCAGCTGATATTTATGGACTTAAAATAATAAAAGAATGCATTAATAATCAAAAGGATAACTTTACAAGATTTATTGTTATATCAAGAGAGCTTAAGGTGGTAGAAGAGGCAAATAAGGTGAGTGTGGTTTTCTCACTTGAAAATGAAGCTGGAACATTATATAGGTTATTAAGGCATTTTGCAGAAAATAATATTAACCTTATAAAGATAGAGTCTAGGCCAATGAAAGATACTTCCTGGAGATATTTCTTATACTTAGATTTTGAAGGGGATATAGAAAGTAAAGAAGTTAAGAATGCGCTAAGACTTATAGAAGAAAATTCAGCATACTTTAAATTGTTAGGTGCTTATGAAAGAAAAACTAACTAAGGAGTGTAGTATGGAGTTTTATGGTTTATTAGGAGAAAAGCTATCTCATAGTTTATCACCACAAATTCATAAGAGAATATTTGATTTAATAGGAATTGAAGGAGCTTATAAACTATTTCCTGTACCTAAGGATAAGGTGAAAAAGCTTGGAGAGGGTATAAAGATTTTTGGAATAAGAGGTATGAATGTAACTATTCCTTACAAAAAAGAGGTTATGGATCAGCTTGATTTTATATCTGATGAAGCAAGGAAGATTGGAGCAGTAAATACTATAAGTTTGGAAAATGGAAAACTTTATGGTTATAATACAGATTATTATGGATTTGGCTGTATGCTAGATATTAATAAAATTGAAGTTAAGGATAAAAGAGCAGTAGTATTAGGAACAGGGGGGGCTGCAAAAGCAGTTGTTACGTACCTTCAAGATAAAGGAGTAAAGGAATTATTTGTAGTAAGTAGAAATAAGGTGAATAATAACTGGAACGGTGAAGTTAATTTAATAGATTATTCTGACTTACAGAGCTTAGAAGGTGACTTACTTATTAATACAACTCCAGTTGGTATGTACCCCAATGTAGGAAAATCTCCTGTAGGTGAAGAGGTCATAAAAAGATTTGAAGCTATAGCTGATTTAATATATAACCCAAGAGAGACAGAATTGTTAAGGTTAGCTAAGTTAAATGGTAAAAAAAATTGTGATGGATTATATATGTTAGTAGGGCAAGCGGTAAAGGCTCAAGAAATATGGCAAGACATGAATATAGATAATAAGGTGACAAGTATTATTTATGAAGAACTTAATGGTGAATTCAACTAGAAAAGGAGAATTTTCATGAGTATGTTAAATGATAAGGTATTTTTGATAGGAATGCCTGGATGTGGAAAAACTACAATAGGTAAATTACTTGCTAAAGAGCTAAATTACACATTTTATGATATGGATAAATATATAGTAGATATATCAGGAAAAGAAGTCCATGAATTGTTTAATGAAGGTGAAGAAGTATTTAGAAAGTGGGAAACAGAAGCTTGCAAAGAACTTTCTAAAAAGAGAAATAGTATTATTTCTACCGGAGGTGGAGTAATAAAGACATCTGTAAATAGAGAAATACTAAGGAGTAGTGGATTAGTAGTGTTTATTGATAGACCTGTCGAAAATATTATTGGAGATGTAGACATAAATACAAGACCTTTATTAAAAAATGGAGCTGATGAAGTTTATAAGTTATATGAAGAAAGATATGAATTATATAAAGAAACTTCACATATAAAAGTTTTAAATGATGGATTTATAAGAGACACCATTGATAATATTAAGAAAAGCCTTAATGGTAGAATCAAGGAGTAAAGTTATGAAGATTATGGTTATTAATGGTCCTAACTTAAATATGTTAGGTATAAGAGAAAAAAATATTTATGGAACAAAAGATTATAAAGATGTATGCAAATACATTAAAGATGAAGGTGAAGAAAGAGGTCACCAGATAGAAATTTTTCAAAGTAATATAGAAGGTGAAATTATTAATTTTATTCAGAAAGCTTATTTTGAAAAATATGAAGGGATAGTAATAAATCCAGGTGCGTTTACTCACTATAGTTATGCTATTCATGATGCAATTAAAGGAGTGGACATACCAACTATTGAAGTACATTTATCTAATGTACATAAAAGAGAAGAATTTAGAAAGATTTCAGTTACTGCACCAGCATGCGTAGGTCAGATAGCTGGTTTTGGAGAAGTTGGATACATACTAGCAATTAATGCATTAGAAAGTATGTAAAAAAACTAATATGTAGGATAGTAGGATTGTTTTATACACCTTTGTGGCATTATAATTTATAATATGTAATTTAAATGGAGCAAAGGTGGTAGTAATAAATATGGTTAGTACAGGAGGAATAGATATGATTATTATAATGAACCCTAAATGTGGAGATGAACAAATTAGTAAAGTGGTAAATATAGTTGAAGGAAAGGGGCTACAAACAAACCTTTCTAAGGGATCAACTTATTGCATAATAGGATGTGTTGGAGACACTGGAATATTAGATCCAGATAAGATGCTTAGAATTGATGGCGTTGATAAAGTATTAAAGGTACAAGAGCCATTTAAGAAAGCTAATAAATTATTTAAACCAGAACCAACAATAGTAGATGTTAATGGAGTTAAAATTGGTGGAAGTCATTTGGGAATAATGGCAGGGCCTTGCTCAGTTGAAAGTGAGGAACAGATTGTAGAAGTAGCAAAGAGTGTTAAATCATCAGGTGCAAACTTCTTAAGAGGTGGAGCTTTCAAGCCAAGAACATCACCTTATAGTTTCCAAGGTCTGGAGTTAGAGGGGCTTAAATTATTAAAGGTTGCTAAGCAGGAGACTGGTCTTCAAATAGTAACAGAAATAATGTCTACAGATTATATTGATGATTTTGTAGAAAATGTAGATGTAATTCAAATAGGTGCAAGAAATATGCAAAACTTTGACTTGTTAAAGCAAATAGGTAAAACTAATAAACCTATACTTTTAAAGAGAGGTTTATCAGCAACTATTGAGGAATGGTTAATGTCAGCTGAATATATAATGGCTGGTGGTAATGAGAATGTTATTCTTTGTGAAAGAGGAATAAGAACATTTGAAACATACACTAGAAATACTTTAGACTTAAGTGCAGTTCCTATGGTTAAGAGATTATCTCATTTACCTATTATAGTAGATCCAAGCCACGCAGGAGGATACTGGTATCTTGTAGAACCACTTGCTAAAGCAGCTATTATGGCAGGAGCAGATGGATTAATGATTGAGGTTCATAATGATCCTGAAAATGCTTTAAGTGATGGCCAACAATCAATTAAGCCTGAAAGCTTTAAGAACCTAATGGATAAGGTTAAGGTTATAGCAAAGATGGAAGGTAAAGAGATTTAATCTTATTAGGGGGATTATAAATGAATATTGTTATAGTAGGTCTTGGGGTAATTGGTGGTTCCTTTGCCATGGGGCTAAAAGAGGCTGGATATAAAAATGTATTTGGGGTTGATGTAGATGAAGATACATTGACTAAGGCTAAAAGTCTAGGGCTAATAAAGGAAGGATGTAAGACTGGAGAAAGTTTTTTCAAAGAAGCTGATTTGACCATACTAGCAATTTATCCTAAGTTAGTTAAGAAGTTTATTGAGGACAATAAGGAGAATTTTAAGGCTGGTTCTGTAATAACAGATGCAACTGGAATAAAAGAAATGTTTATAAAAGACATTGTTGAAATTTTACCTAAAAATGTGGATTTTGTTTTTGGACACCCTATGGCTGGTCGAGAAAAAAAGGGAATAGATTTTGCAACTAATGATGTATTTAAAGGAGCAAATTATATAATAACTCCAATAGAAAGAAATAAGAAAGAAAATTTAGATTTAGTAGAAAATATAGCATTAAAAATGGGATTTAAAAGAGTAAGAAGGATAACTCCAGAATTTCATGACGAAATGATAGGTTTTACATCACAATTACCACATGCTATGGCTGTAGCTCTAATTAATAGTGATGAAGAAGGTAGAGATACAGGAAGTTTTATTGGGGATAGTTATAGAGATTTAACTCGTATTGCTAATATTAATGAAGAATTATGGAGCGAACTTTTCCTGGGAAATAAGAATAATTTGTTGAAAGCTATCAATAATTTTGAGTTAGAGTTAGATTTGATAAAAAAGGCCATACATGATAACGATAAAGAGACTCTTATGAGATATTTTAAGAAATCTTCTGAGAGAAGAGAGAGACTTTAATGAATAACTTCAGTGAAAACTCCGCTTTTGCGGAGTTTTTTATTCTTTAGGAAACTATAGATTAAATTAAATTGTGGATAACTTCAACATTTAGATGTTAATAAACTTTATTTCTTCCTAAAGAATAAAAAATAAAATATATGCCCCTGCAAGATTTTCCTCAGGCAAGCTTCGGAAGCTCTAATGAGTAAGTTCTATTTACCAAATTTAAATTTGGAATATCACTTATGCAGATGGGCGAAAAAAATCGACGGCTCCACAGTCGCCTTGGCGATTTTTTTATTATAAATAAAAGAGAAATTGCGTTAGCAATTTCTCCTCCTTAATTATTCATTTTCTTTGTTTTCTTCAATTAATTCATATATTGTTTTAGAAGTTGTATCTTCCATAGTATATCCTAATAGCCTAACTATTCTTTCTAACTTTTCTTCTGAGTCAGTTTCTATTTCTATATATGGAAAAGGGCAGAATGTAGTATCGTTTATATCAATTTCTACTAGTCCGTCTTCTAATTGATAGCTCTCCCTATATTTCTTTATAGATTGATGTAATTTTAGTCCTAGCACTTCATACATTCCTTCTGCTGTTTTTTTATCATCTACTTCAAATTCATATTCTTCCATCTCTTTAAATTTACCTTGGGAAAGCATTTTTTTTGCTGTTATGTAGATAACTTCTTTATTATTTAATATATCAGATACAGTTCTAATTCTAGCGTATCCTTTTTCAGCTAATAGTCTTCCGTCTTCAAAGTCATATATATCATTTATTTGATTTTCAGCCTTAACTTTAAGAGCACCATTTTCAACAAGTGTGTTTCTAATGGCAGCTACATCAATTTTTATTATTCTGGTTTCTAGCTCTTTCATAATAATCTCTCCATTAAATTGTTTTATTTACTATTATATCATATAGTTTTTCAAATTTAACAATTTATACTCTTGTATTTAACTTTAAAAGGAATTAGAATTTACATATTAAAATAGGATATAATAAAAACAAAGAATGTATTACATTTTAGGTAGGAGGATTTTATTATGGCTAAACATTTACACATAATGGCTGAAGAAGGAGCTATAGCAGAAACTGTATTATTACCAGGAGATCCATTAAGAGCAAAGTTTATAGCAGAAAATTATTTAGAAAATGCAAAGTGTTATAATGAAGTTAGAGGAATGTATGGATATACAGGAACATATAAAGGTAAAAGAGTTTCTGTACAAGGTACAGGTATGGGATTACCATCTCATTCTATATATGTTAATGAGTTAATTAGATTCTATGGAGTTAAGAGATTAATAAGAATAGGTTCAGCAGGGTCTATGAATGAGGATGTAAATGTTAGAGACATAGTTTTGGCGCAAAGTGCATCAACTAATTCAGGAATTAACAGAAGAAGATTTCATGGAATGGATTATGCTCCAACAGCTAACTTTGATTTACTATTAGAAGCATATAATATTGCAAAAAGTAAAGGGGCAAATGTAAAGGTAGGTAATATATTATCATCTGATTTATTCTATGATGATACTGATGTATCCATAAAGCTATGGGCAGATTATGGATGCTTAGCTGTAGAGATGGAAAGTGCAGAATTATATACATTAGCTGCTAAGTATGGTGTAGAGGCTTTATCAATACTTACAATTTCAGATCATATTTTTAAGGGAGAGGAAACTACTCCAGAAGAAAGACAAGATAGTTTTACTGAAATGATGGAGATAGCATTAGAGCTAGCTAAATAGTATTTATAAATAAAAGGATATTTGGGGGATTTATATGAGTAAAAAATGGAAAGAAGTTATTAGAAAAGTTATTTTTGTTATTGCTTTGATAGTTTTTATATGGTCAGCTTATGAGCTATTTACTATTTTTAATGAGTATAGGAAAAATGCTAATAGTTATAAGGATATTGAACAGTATGCCCCACAGGTAGTAGAGAATAATGATGGTGATTCAAAGGATAAAGATGATGTTAAACCATATGTATTTAAGGAAGAAGACTATAATAAGCTTTATGAGATAAATAATGAATTTAAAGGATGGCTTATGATACCAGGCACTAAAGTTAATTATCCAGTGCTTCAGGGGCAAGATAATGATTATTATCTTACTCATAACTTTAAGAAAGAGTATAATGCTGGTGGAGGAATATTTATATCCTGTGATAATCCAGATCCTTTTAATGAGAAAAATACGATAATACATGGACATTATATGAAGGATAAGAGTATGTTCGGTTCACTTCATAGCTATAAGGATGGTGAATTTGCAAAATCAAATAATAAGTTTTATATAACTACAAAAGATGGAACTTTAGAGTATGAGATATTTTCAATATATATTGAGCAAGCAAATACTAATCCATATAGATTTAATTTTAGTTCAGATGAAGAGTATGTAAAGTATTTGAATGAACTTAAGAACAAGTCTATGCATAAACTTGTGGATTATGAACTTACAGGTCGGGATAAAATAGTAACTTTGTCAACATGTTCCTATGAACAAGAAAACAATAGGCTTTTAATCCATGGGAAATTAATAAATAAGTAGATTTAAATATATAATTTTAATAAAAAATGTAGAAAGTCTTAGGAGTTTCTACATTTTTTTATGTTCTAATTGTTAAATTCACGTTATAATATTGTTAGAAAAATTAAAAATATATTAAAAATAAGTTAAAAAGAGCATTTTGAAGGAGAGATATTATAGTGGATAAGTTCAATATGATAATTGAATTATTTGGAGGATTAGGTTTATTTCTATTTGGTATGAAACTAATGGGGGATGGCCTAGAAAATGCAGCAGGAAATAAGTTGAAAAATATTTTAGAAAAGGTAACTAGAAATAAAATTATTGGAGTATTAGTTGGAGCAGCCGTAACTGCTGTAATACAAAGTTCAAGTGCTACGACTGTAATGGTTGTAAGTTTTGTTAATGCTGGATTAATGACATTAAGCCAAGCAACTGGAGTAATAATGGGTGCATGTATAGGAACTACTATAACAGCACAAATGGTTTCTTTTAATTTAAATCAATTAGCCCCCATTTTTGTAGGTGTTGGTGCAATAGCATTATTATCGGTAAAGAAAAAGAAATCTAAAGATTTAGCTTCTATTGTATTAGGATTTGGTATTTTGTTCTTAGGAATGGGGATAATGTCTGGTGCTATGAAGCCATTAACACAATCAGATGCCTTTAGAAATGTTGTAGAAATAATGGGAAGCAATAGATTCTTAGGAGTTCTAGCAGGACTTGGAATGACAGCGATAGTTCAAAGTTCATCAGCAACTACAGGTATGCTTATAGCTCTTGCAACAACAGGTTCTATAGATATACATGTAGCATTACCTATCATATTGGGATGTAATATAGGAACATGTGTAACTGCATTATTAGCTTCAGCTAGCGCAAATAAGAAAGCGAAGAAAGCTGCAATAATACATTTATTATTTAAGGTAATAGGTGTAATAATAGTATTACCATTCTTAAATTATCTTGCGATTATAGTTGAGTATATAAATCCTACAGATGTAGCAAGACAAGTTGCTAATGCACATACTATATTCAATGTTTCTGTAACATTAATCCTATTGCCATTAAGTGAGTATCTTATAAAGATTGTAGATGCTATGATGCCAGAGAATGAAAAAGATGAAGTAGAAACAGATAGAGCAATATATCTTGATAAAAATTTACTAGAAACTCCTATATTAGCTATTGGACAAGCTTATAAAGAAACAGTTAGAATGGGTGAGATAGCAAAGAAGAATATTGAAGAGGCAATGTATGCCCTTTTAAATAATAATGAAGAAAAAGTAAAAGAAGTGTATAAGAGAGAAAAGATAATAAACAATTTAGAACAAGAGATAACAGATTATCTTGTATTATTATCATCACATGAATTACCAGAGAAGGATAGCAAAATTTTAAGTGCTACTTTCCATGTAATTAATGATATTGAGAGAATTGGAGATCATGCTGAGAACATAGCTGATATGGCAATTGAAAAGATGAATAAAGAAATCTCTTTTGGAGAAGAAGCTACTGAAGAAGTAGAATTAATGTATAAAAAGACATTAGAGGCATTAACTTTAGCTATAGAAAGTTATAGAAATGAAGATAGTGTTAGTGCAAAAAATATTTCTGTTATAGAAGAAGGAATAGATAAGTACGAGAAGAAGCTTAGAAATAATAATATTAAGAGATTAAATGGAAAGTTATGCAATGCTAATTCTAGTACAATGTTCTTAGATTTAATAAGTAATCTAGAAAGAATAGGGGATCATTCTAATAATATTGCTGAAGCCATTATGTAAATAAGACTTGCTTTACCTTGTTAATATAAATTTTCATTGATAAAATAATAAATGAATAATAATAGAGGTGAAGATAATGGATTACGTTAATGACATAAATATAAATGAAGCTGTTATTCATATATTAGATAACAATAGTACTGAGCCTATCTTAAACGAATATAAGTTGGAGATGGAAGAAGATACATATAAATTTATATATAAGCATATAGAAAAATGTTTTAATGATGAAGAGTTAAAATATGCTAAATTTAATGAAGAGAGAAATATTGTTAAAGAAATTGGTCAAGATTATCTTAATGGAGAGAATAATGATTTAATTACCCTTTCTAAAGAGTTATCTAGGCAGTTATTTTCTATAATGAAGGGGAATGTAAATATACCTTCTTGTGACTTAATTGTGGCATCTATAATAACAGATCAAGGTCCTATGATTGCTATATTAAAGATGGATTATGTAAAGAATTTTACTCATGAAATAGAGTTTGTTGATGATAAGATTGGAATTGGTATAGTTCCACAATCAGCAGGTTTACCTGGAAGTGGTCAAAAGATACAAAAAGCAGCATTTATAAAACCTATAAAAGAAGAGGATACATATAATTTAATGGTGTTGGATAAACAGAAGAAGAGCAAAGAAGAAGATGAATACGGAGCTAATTACTTCATAAACAGCTTCTTAGGTTGCACTATTGTAGCTAATGAGAGAGATATGACTAAAACATTTTTAAAAGCTGCAGAGACGTGGACTAGAAAAAACTTTGCTGAAGATGCTGTTACTGCAGAAAAGGTAAGAACTACTGTAAAGGGAAAACTTAAAGAAGAGGATATTGTTAACATAGATGAGTTATCCCATGAATTATTTAAGGATGAGCCAAAAGCAAAAGAGGAGTTTCGTACTTTTGTAAAAGCTCAAGGATTAAATGATGATGTTCAAGTAGATAAAACATGGGTAGAAAAGAAACTAAAAAGAGTAAGACTTAAGATAGATAAAGATATAGATCTTTACATAAATGAAGAAGTGTATCATGATAGTAACAGATTTGAAATTCAGCGTAATGGAGATGGAAGCATAAACATGATAATAAAACATGTTATGAATTATATAGAAAAATAGGTACAAGGTACAAGGTACAAAAAAAGCTCGCCGAATGGCGAGCTTTTTTCATTACCTTCTTACCTTAATTAGTTCATTATCTCAAAATCATCATTTGTTAATTTAAAGATTTCTTGTGAACCTTCTGTTAAATAAACTTTATGATCTTTTGTTATAAAAATTGCTTCTATATCAGGTAGTGAGTTTACAAATTCTAATCCTTTAGCTACTCCCATAGAGAAAACAGAAGTAGAAAGGGCATCACCATCTATAGATTTATCACTAATTATAGTAACTCCAGCTATTTCGTTATCATAAGGATATCCGGTTTCCGGAGATAAGATATGATGATATTTAACTCCATCTTGTTCTATAAAACGTTCATATATTCCAGATGTAACTATTGACTTATCTTTTACATTTATCGATCCTACTATTTCTCCACGAGTTTGATCAGGATTTTGAATTCCTATTCTCCATAGTGTATTTTCGGCTTTTTCACCTAAGGCATAAACATTTCCTCCTAAGTCGATAATAGCTTTTTCTACGCCTTCATCTTTTAGAGTTTGAGCAATAACATCTGCAGTATAGCCTTTTGCTATTCCGCCTAAATCTATAATCATACCAGGTTTCTTTAAAAATACGGTTTTTTCAGAATCATTAATTTCTACATCTTTATAATTTATGTATTTAAGGGCTCCTTTTATTTCATCAAGTGTAGGGACTTTTGCTTCTGGTAGGCCTATACTCCATAGTTTAACTAGGGGACCGATAGTTATATCAAAGGAACCATTTGTAAGACTAGAGTACTCTAAACCTTTTTTTATTATGTTATAAGTATCATCACTTACTTTTACAGGTTTTATTCCAGCGTTGTTATTAACTTCATCTAGTTCAGTGCCTTCCATATTTATACTAACAAGTTGCTCTATCTTTTTTACTTCTTCAAAAGCCTTATCTATTATTTTTTCACTTTTATTATCATATAGGGTTACTGTTACAACAGTTCCCATGAAATATTCAGTTTTAGAAAGTGGTTTTGAATCATCGTTATTATTGGTACATCCAATAAGAGAAAAAATAAGAAAAATTCCCATTAATAAGCTAATTGCTTTATTTTTCATAAGTTACCTCCTAAGATTTATTATATTTAGTATTCCCAAACTTTCTTAATTAAGTAGAAAAAAGACCTTAGGGAATCCCTAAAGTCTTTTAATTTTAAAGAAACGACTATTCAACTACAGTTTTGTCAGTAGTTCCAGCGTTTGCGTTTTCTATAGCTTTAGCAGCTAACTTCTTGAAAGTTTCAGTAGTTCCAGTAGCACCAGTAACTGCATCGATATCAGCAGCTTGCTTTTCAACTAGTTTTTCACCTAAAGTCTTGAAAGCTGTAGCAGAATCGATTCCTGATTTAGCTTTGTAAGCTGTATTGTATCCTTCATCGTCTTTCTTAGAACCCTTATCGTTAGTCATATCGAAGTCAGCAGAAACGATCTTTCCGTCTTTAACTTCAATAGCTAAAGATGAAACGTATCCTTTATCATCTGCCTTTGATTCAACTGCGTACTTACCGTCTTTCATTCCTTCTTCTTTGCTTCCGCATCCTGCTAAAACAGCAACAGAAAGCATTGTAGCAGCAACTAAGCTTAAAATTCTCTTTTTGTTCATGAGTAAAATCCCCCTTAAAAAATAACATTTTATATTACGTTAAAATTATGACAAGTGAATGTCGAAAAAGTTTTCAAATTCGACATTACTAGTTAATTATACACAAAAAACAAACCAATGGGTATTAAAATAAGTTATAGTACATTAATAATTCTTATGGTAAATTTAATTTTATTAAAGAAGAAGCTAGTAATATCAATAGTTAGAGGCTATTTGTATAAAAAGGTAAAAATATAAGAGGTATATGATACTAGTTTATTCTTATAGACATACCATATAGAAATCTATAGAATCAGATTTGTTGTTTTGATTAAGTTTTATTTTTAACAAAAAATTTATATATGAGGTGAAATTATGTCGGATAAGAAAAACATCCTTATATTAGGTGCTGGATACGGTGGAGTCCACGTAGCTAAAAAATTAGCAAAAAAATATAAGAAGAATAATAATGTAGAAATTACATTAATTGATAAGAATCCATTCCATACACTAATGACTGAATTACATGAAGTAGCAGGAGGAAGAGTTCATCCTGAATCAGTTCAAATTGAATTAAGTAAAATATTTGCTAGAACAAAGGTTAATGTTGTTACTGATTTAATAGAAAAAGTTGATACTGATAATAAAACAGTAAAAACTACAAATGGTAACTACACTTATGACTACCTAGTAGTAGGTACAGGAAGTGAACCAGCATTCTTTGGTGTTCCAGGAGTAAAAGAAAATGGATTTACTTTATGGTCATTTGAAGATGCTATGAAGATTAGACATCACGTTCAAAAAATGTTCAAGCTTGCAGCTAAAGAAAGAAATGAAGCTAAGAGAAGAGAAATGCTTACATTTGTAGTAGCTGGTTCTGGTTTCACAGGAATAGAAATGGCTGGGGAACTTTTAGAATGGAAAACTAGATTAGCTAAAGAACATAATGTTGATGAAAATGAAGTAAGACTTATGGTTGTTGAAGCTATGGGAACTATTCTTAACATGTTAGATAGAAAGCAAGCTGATAAGGCTGAAAAGTACATGGTTAAGAAGGGAATGACTATTCTTAAGAATAGCCCAATAGTTGAAGTTGCTCCAAATAAGATAGTGTTAAAGAGTGGAGAAGAAATCGAAACTAACACATTAATTTGGACATGCGGTATTCAAGCAAATGAAGAAGTTAAAGAATATGGTTTAGAAACTGCAAGAGCTGGTAGATTAGCTACTAACGAATTTATGCAAGCAGTTAATAAAGAAGAAGTATTCGTAGTTGGTGACTTAAACTACTATGAAGAAGAAGGAAAAGGAACTCCTCAAATAGTTGAAGCTGCAATTCAAACTGGTGATGTTATCGCTAAGAATATAATAGCTTTAATGGATAAGAAGAAGGATTTAACTAAATTTAAATCAAATTACCATGGATTTATGGTATCAATAGGTGGTAAGTACTGTGTTGCTAACTTAGCTGGAATCAAGCTTGCTGGATTCTTTGCGATGATAATGAAACATTTAGTAAACTTACACTACTTATGGGGTGTTAACAATGTTAATGCTTGTTATCACTACTTACAACATGAATTCTTCTCAATGGAAGATAACAGATGTATAATGAGAGGTCATTTATCATCTAAGTCAAACAGACTATGGTTAGTACCATTAAGACTATATATAGGTGTACTTTGGTTATTAGAAGGTCTTAAGAAGTTTGTTGGTGAAGGAACATGGGAAAATCATGGAATCAAAGCTTTATTTAATGGAAACATGGTTGGTGGAGACAGCTGGTTAAAGGCTGGAAACATTAAAATGCCATTTACTTGGTTACAAACTGCTGCTGATTCAGGTGCTTCTGCATCAGGAGAAGCAACAACTGAATTTGCAACTCCAATATTAGAAAAAATGCCTAAGTTCTATGAAGCAATAATGCAAATATTTATACCAAACCCAGAAATAGCTGTTTGGTTCCAAAGAATCGTTGTTATAACTGAAATTGGTATAGGTTTATGCTTAATCGCAGGATTATTCACATTCTTAGCTTCAGGAGCATCTGCATTTATGGTATGTAACTTTGTTCTTTCAGCTATGGCAGGATGGGATATATTATGGTTCTTCTTCGGTTCAATTGCTCTAATGGGTGGAGCTGGTAGAACATTTGGATTAGATTATTATGTTATGCCATGGATAAATAAGATTGCTGGTAACTGGTGGTTAGGTAAGAGAGTTCCAGTTTATAAACAAAAATAGTAATTTGACATAAATAAGGATAGGATGGTATATAACCATCCTTACCTTATTTTATTTTTGAAGTTATAATAAGATAGACAAGCCTCTGATACAGAAATAACATAAAGGTATAAAGGTGATGATATTTTATGTTTAAAGATAAAAAGATTTTTAAAAAGTGGGATGTAATAATAATAGTTTTATTATTAGTAGGATCTTTTACACCAGAAATAATATTAGGTACTAAATTGAAAGAGAATTATAATATTACATATGCCGAAATTACTATAGGTGGAAAGTTGTATAAAAGAGTTGCGCTTACAGGACATAAGGAAGAAGAAACTATAGAAGTAGATACTAAATGGGGTAATAATATAGTACTTGTTAAAGATGAGCAAATAGCCATGATTGATGCAGATTGTTCAGACAAATTATGCTTAGAACAAGGTTATATTTCTAAGCCGGGTGAAAGCATAGTGTGCCTACCTCATAGAGTAATGATACAGGTTATCGGAGAAAATGACGATGATATAATACTTTCATATTAGGAGAGAAACAAATGAAGAGAAGTAGAAAAATTGTATATATAGGTCTATTAGTATCTCAAGCACTTGTTTTACATATTTTTGAAAATATGATTCCAGTACCTTTCGTCACTCCAGGAGCAAAGCTTGGACTAGCCAATCTTGTGACAGTTTTAGCTCTATATACTTTAAGCAAAAAGGAAACTTTACTGGTACTGTTTTTAAGATTAACTTTAGGGTCTATCTTCGGTGGAAGTCTTTCGGCATTTATGTATAGTGCAGCTGGTGGAATTTTGAGCTTTTTAGCTATGGTTCTTATAAAAGAATTATTTAAGGATAAGATAAGTATAATAGGTGTCAGTGCATCTGGTGCTGTATTTCATAATGTTGGACAAATTTTAGTGGCTTCTGCAATTGTACATAATATAGGAGTTACATTGTATTTACCAGTACTATCTATAGTTGGTATAGTAACTGGAATATTTATAGGAATCACATCAAATTATTTGGTTGAACATTTAAGAAAAATACCATATTTCAAGCAAGTTACATGAGGTAAATAGATATGGATAAAATTTGGGATAACTATGTTGGAATAAAAGAAGAGTTAGAAGACATAGTTGCTTTAATGAAGAAAGAAACAAAATGCAAGGATAAAGTTATAGAAAATTCTATAAAAGATTTAATTGAATCAGGTGGAAAAATGGTGAGACCTGCCTTTGTTATAATTGGCTCTCACTTTGGTAATAGAGATAAAGAAAGAGTAAAGGCTATAGGTGCTGTATTAGAAATGTTTCACATGGCAACCTTAGTTCATGATGATGTTATAGATGATGCTAAGTTAAGAAGGGGTAATGAAACGGTTCAATCAAAGTACGGAAAAGATTATGCTGTTTATATAGGGGATTACTTATTCTGTGTATGCTTTAAGATATTAGCTAGCAATGCATCTTTAGCGAGTATAAAAATGGACTGTAAGTCAATGTCTAGAATTTGTATGGGTGAAGTTAATCAGCTTAATTCTAGATTTTCTACTAGGTTATCAGTAAAGGATTATTTAAGTAGGATATCAGGTAAAACTGCAGAATTATTCTCATTGTCTCTATATTTAGGAGCAGCTGAAAGTGGTTGCGAAAATAAACTAGCTAAAAGATTATGGAATATAGGACATAATATTGGAATGGCATTCCAAATTATTGATGATATTTTAGATTATGTAGGCAATGATGAGAGTATTAAAAAATCTGCAGCAAATGATTTAAAACAAGGTATTTTTACTATACCATTTATTTATGCTTATAATAATGATAAGAAAGCTTTTAAAAAATATTTAGAAGCTGATTCCATAACTGATAATGAAGTAAAAGAAATAATTGAGTTAGTAAAACAAAATGATGGGGTAGATAAAGCAATGGATTTAGCCCAAAAGTATACTGACAAAGCTTTTAAAGATATAGATAAATTACCTGAAAATGAGTATAAAGAGGTGCTAAGAGCACTTGCAGAAAAATTAATACTTAGAAAATATTAAAAGGATTCTTAAGATTTTAAGAATCCTTTTATTGTTGAGATTAATTTGTTGATAAACAATTTTTCTCTTTTATAAAGTTGCTCTTCAAAGTTTATATACATTGAAAGAGGAAATTCTAAGCCTTCGATGTCAACAATTTTATATCCTAAATCTTTATATACAGAATTATATATTCCATATGGTATTGCCGATATAGCCTGTATATTCTTTATTCCTATTATGGCAGATTGATAGGAATCAGTTGTAAATAGAATATTTAATAATTGAATATCATAATCTAAGTTTTCTAGCTTTGATGCAAGCATATCTCTAAATTTTAAGTTATCATTAACCACTATAAAAGGAGTATTCATAAACTTTTTAATGGTTAAGCTATTACTTTTAAATGTAGAATGAGCTACAAAAACTATTCTGTCTGAATATATTTCCTTTGAAACTATAGAATTTATATTGTTGTAATTACTGTATGATATATTTATATCTGAAATATTATGTATTATATTATTAGAATTATCTTCAGAAGATGTAATTTTTATAATATGATTTGGGAATGATTTTTTTATCTTACTTATAGCAGAAGGTATTAATGTAGATGTTAAGATATTTATCCCATCAATATTAATGTGACTTTCTTTTGAATTTGAGCTTTCAACTTCATATAGCATTTTCTCATAGGTATTCAATATAACTTTACAATGTTTATATACAATTTCACCCTCAGTGGTTAAGGTTACACCTTTATTACTTCTAATAAATAATTTGGTGTTTAAACTATCCTCAAGCTTTAAGAGCTGTTGGCTTAAGGCTGATTGTGATATGTGAGAGGATTTTGCTACTGTTGAAATACTTTTTGCTTTTGCAACTTCATAAAAGAATCTTAAGTTTTCTATATGCATAAAGACTCTCCTATAATATTTATTTTTCTTTGGTATGTTTACTTATTATAATAAAAGTATTAGATAATGTAAAGAACTATGATGTAGAATAAGTTTATAATATAATTTAACAAGGGAGGTATGAGAATATGAAAAAGGTTAGATATTTTTTTATTATGCTTTTTATAGTATTAAGCATTTTTTTATTAAATAATATAAGAAGTAGTAATAAAGAGGAAAATATAAAAGGGAATATAGTGATTTGGGCAAATGAAGACACATATGATTATTTATGTGAATATGCTAATTTATTTATGAAATCATATGATAAAACTAAGGTAGAAGTATCGCTAATATATAGCAGTAATTATAAGGATAAGATATTATCTTCCATAAATAACAACTCTACTCCCGATATAATTCAGTTATCCACCAATGATTCTAGAAGGTTAATAAAAGAGAATGATTTAAGAAAATATATTTCAGAGGAAAAAGGTATAGTAGATAGTTACTCAAGTAACTTTTCTGTTGGAAGAATTAAAGAGGCCAATGATAAGGAAGGATTGGTAGGAGTACCGTTAACATCAAGACCTTTAGCATTATATTTGAGAGAAGATATGTTGGCACAGTATGGGTACACATATGAAGATATCAATACCTGGGATGATTTAAAAAGAATTGGTGAAGATATTTTAGAGAAAACCTATGGAGAGGTAAGGATACTTAATGGAGTAGGGCAGGATTATGAAGATATAGTTTCACTACTTGTAATGCAAGCAATGGAAGAGAGTAATGATAAAGGAAAGATAGAAGAACTGGTTAAAACTAGATTAAGTGAAATAAGTAATATCATGAATACAAAGGTAGATGGTAAGTTCTTAGCTAGAATATCATCAATTAATTCTATGAGAGAACTAAAGGCTTTAGATGTTCCATGTGAGTGGACTGCTAATAATGCACCAGCTAAATTAAATGGAAGTAATAAATTTTATGTGGCAGAGGGATATAACTTATTAGTATTCGATGAATCTGAAGAAAACAGTGCCCTTATTAAGAGGTTTTTGGAGTTTTTAGCTACAAACACAGAAGAATCTATTAAGTATGTTAAAGAAGGTAAGTTTTTTTCTAGTTATTTATCTACTTATAAAAATAAATCAATAGAAGAGTCAATAAAGAATTTCAGTGGAAAGAGCCCTCTAGTTGTTATGAGCAACATATATGAGAAGGCTCCTGAAATAAATGATTATGAAGTATATTTAGAAGTAAAAAATAAAATTTTAGGTCGATGATTTCAATATATCTCTATAGGCCTCTAAAGTAGTATCAGCAGTTTGTCTCCATGAAAATTGGAGACTTCTTTTATACCCTTTTTCAGAAAGCTCCTCTTTTTTAGAATCATCATTTAATAGTTTTAGTAAATTATAACTAAGCTCATCTTTGTTAAAGGGATCAATTAAGATAGCTGCATCCTTAGTAACTTCAGGAATAGAAGTTAAATTTGAAGTTATTACAGGGGTTTTGCAACTCATGGCCTCTAAAGGAGGTAATCCAAACCCTTCATACAAGGAAGGGTATATAAAAGCCTCAGCACCGCTATATAATATTGGCAAGATTGAATCGTCTAAATAGCCAGTAAATAAAACATGCTCCTGTAGACCCGCCTCTAGAACTATATCTCTTAAAATATTACCTTCATCTCTTATTGCTCCCCCTAATAAAAGCTTATGAGGCTTCTTTAGATCCTTTATAATTTTACCAAAGGATAATATTAATTCCTTAACGTTTTTTCTAGAACTAAATCCACCTAAATAAAGAATATAGGGGTCATTTAATTTTAAGTATTTACTTATATATTTTTCGCATACATCCTTAGGTGTAGGTTTGAAGTTTTCATTAGTAGCTAGTGGGGTTACATAGATTTTATCAGGAGATATATTAGGGAAGAATCTTAAAATATCCTTCTTAGAGTACTCTGATACAGTTAATATACCTTTAGCTGATTCTATTATATTTGGCATATCTTTTAAGAATCTATTTAAGTAACCTCTTCCAACAGTTTCAGGCATTGTATACGGAATTAAGTCATGTACAGTTACAACAACATTTAAGTCCCAGTTAAAAGGGTAGCCTATGCCGTTTTGTGGGATGTGAAATAGGTCTATATCTTCCTTTTGCATTAGGTTAGGGGTAAAGTATGTTTCGTAAAATCCACCATATCTTCCAGAGGTATAAAAGAGTTTTGTATTATCTTTTATAAATTCAGTATCTTTTTTTCCAGTCCAAATTAAATTAAATCTATCTTTGGTATTATTTTTTATCATATTTATAATTAAATTCCTTGTATAAGTACCTATACCAGATCCTGCATATAAGTTTACTCCTCTAGAATCAATACCTATTTTCATAAGGTCACCTCTATAAATTTTTATAGTATAAAGTATTAAAAGGAAATTGATTTGGTGAATGAAATCACACAGAAAAGATACCATACATATAATAAATAGAATTAATCCTTAGGTGAAATGCATGAATGAGGAAGAGATAAAAAGAATTATCACACTTAACTATAATTTAGACATTAAATCTATAGAAAAAGTTAAAAACACTTATAAAGTAAACGCAAAGGAGGGGATGTATTGTGTGAAAGTAATAAAATATCAATTCCCTCATTTTTATTTTATTCTATCAGCTATACTTCATCTTCAGCAAAGGGGATTTAATAAAATACCAACTATTTTAAAAACTAAGAGAGATGAATATTATATTGAACTTTTAGGAAGGTTTGCTTATTTAACAGAGTGGATTCCTTCTAGAGAAAGTAATTATGATAATCCCATTGAGCTTGATTTAGTGGCACAGAAATTAGGTGAGTTACATGAGTGTAGCAAAGGTTTTACTATAACAGATAGTATGAGGCCTAGAATAGGGTGGTTTTCTTGGATAAATGTTTTTGATACTAGAAAAGATGAGATATTAGATTTTAAACACCGCATTAGTCAAAAAGCTCATAAGTCTGACTTTGATAAGATATATTTAGAAAATATAGAATGTGAAGTTAATAGGGCAGAACAGAGTGTAAGAGAATTGTCTAAATTAAATTACTATGAACTTATGGAAAAAGAAATGTTTAAAAGAGGATTTTGTCATCATGATTATGCTAATCATAATGTCCTTATAGATAATAAGGGAGAAGTAAATATTATTGATTTTGATTACTGTATTTTAGATACTCATATACATGATTTATCATCACTATTAATTAGGACCATGAAAAATGGAAAGTGGGATAAAAATAAAGCAGAAAGAATAATAAATAATTACTGTAAGACATCTGATTTGATAAAAGATGAACTTCCATTAATGAAGGAGTTTGTTAGGTTTCCCCAAGGATTTTGGCAACTAGGGATACAGATGTATTGGGAACAACAGCCTTGGGAAGAAAGGTTCTTTATTGAAAGGCTTGAGAAGTATCTAAATGATAGAGAAGAGAGAGAACAGTTTGTTGAAAGCTTTTTTTATTAAAGGAGGGGGTTAGTATTAAAGAATTAACTCTAAAAGATTATTTGTTAGAAAATGATATTGTAGTTGCAGAAGAATACTTTAGAGGATATAGAGGTACTACAGAAGAGGATATTTCCTGTCAATTTATTGTTATTCAAAGTGTCCATAGTGTGTTGGCAGGATATTATTGTAGTGGACTTACTAGAGTTAATAGTAGTATTGGTAAAAGGGTAGAGAGCATAAAAGTAATGCAAAAAAGATTAAATAAGGATATAGCTTTAAGAGAAAAGATAAAAGATACAAATTGCATGGATTTATTTATTTTAGAGAATGGAGAAAAGCTATTAAATAGAGTAGATAAGGCTATTGAAGATTTAAAGGAAATTGACTATTTAGGAATTATAAAAAGAAGTATGAAAAAAAATGAAATTTGCTTAGGAAGAGTGGATGAAGGAAACCTTAGAGTAGTTGAAGCAATTGAAGTTGGAAGCTTAAAGGGGGCAACCTATAATCTTGTTGAAGAAGATATTTATAATTATCTAAAAAGGATAAAGAGAAGAGATAAAAAGGGAAATTTAGATAAATATATTGATGAATATATAAGGTTATCTCATCTAAATAAGCATAGTAAGGATTATATTTCTATATTACTATCAATTCCATATGATAGTTTAAAGCAATGGTATAGGTATAAATATAATAAGAAAAATCTACTTCCAGAAGAGTACTTAAAAAATATTAAAGCATCAATGGAGTATGAAATATAAAGTAAGAGGTGAGAGAATGATTAGAGTTAGGTATCCTGAAAAGAAATATCTATCCACATATGATTTAAGTTTGGACTTTTTTGATGAATTAGGTTTAGAGGTTTTAGATGTTACACCTTTAAGAAAGGTATTTATTCTTCATACTAATGAGGGCAAAAAGATATTAAAAAAGATGGATTTAAGTAAGGATAGAATTGATTTTATTAATATATGCTTAAAGAATATATATAAAGAATTTCCTTATGTAATATCTTTTAGAACCTTTGAAGATGGTAATGCATATAAGAAGTGGAAAGGTGATTACTATTTAGTTATGGATCTCATTGAAGGCAGGGAAGCTACATTTACTAATCCTATAGAATATGAGATGAGCGGTAGATTATTAGGAAAAATGCACTTAGCCTCACAGGCTGGGCTTATTAAAATAGAAGAAGAATTGAATTGCAATAAAAAAGAATTAATGGAAGAAAGTTTGGTTAAGAAATTTAGTGATAGCCTAGAGGATATAAAGTATATAAAGAAGTTAGTTAAATCATATAGGTTTAAAAACGAATTTGATAAAGAATTTTTAAAGGTAGTAGATGATTATATAAATGAAATTGAAAGAGCAGCGGAATTATTGTCCTTTAGTGTTTATAGCTCTTATAGAGAAAATAGTAAAAATATAGTGGTATGTCATAATGACTTAGCTGAGCATAATTTCTTGATTAAAGATGAGGATATGTATTTAATTGATTTTGATTATTGCTCAATAGATCTTAGAATTATGGATTTAACAGATTTGATTTTAAAGGGTATAAAGAATGCTGCTTTTGATGTAGATAAGGCAGTGAATATAATAGAAGCATATAACAAAGTATGCCCTTTAGAAAAAGAGGAGTATAAGTTTATTTATATACTACTTTCTTATCCAAGAGATTTTTATTCTATAGTTAGAGACTATTATCATAAACAAAAAGATTGGGATGAAGAAGTATTTATAAGTAGATTAAACAATAAGCTTATGAATGAGGAATTTAGACATGAATTTCTAGTTAAATACAAAGAAAAATATAAAGAATTATTTTATTAAATAATTAAATTAAAAAGGAAGACAATCAAGTCTTCCTTTTTATTAAGTGCGCCCAGCATGGGCGTACACTAATCGGTGAAAGTCCGTAACGGGGGCTGATAGTGCCAACCGTATAGCTTA
>NZ_JADPAA010000006.1:0-38991 GCF_015669365.1 Clostridium sp. 1001283B150210_160208_E6
AACCGCCGTATACCGAACGGTACGTACGGTGGTGTGAGAGGACGCTAAATAAAATAATTATTTAGCTCCTACTCGATCCTTTAGTATGAGTGGTTTGCATATTTGTTTTGATGTGACTTGGAGCGTAGCGACGGAACAATCAAAATAAATATATAAACCATCTTATTTACACCCTAAGGAATATATTTTTTAAAAGAATATATATTCTTTTAAAATAAAAATAATAAAAATAATATATATTCTTTTATAATATAAAAAATAAAAATAATATAAATTTAATTGTAAAAATAATATGAGTTTAAAAGCTCATAGCAAAGATATCTTTCTGCAAGCTTATGAAGATATTCTTTAGCTTTACTATAATTTTCTTCATTTTTTAATTTGAAAAAGTGATTTGTCTCTCGAGAGTTTATATTTTCTTCAATTAATTTAAAACCTTCAACTAACGCTTTATTAGTTGAAGTAGAAGTTGGTTTCTTATAATAAAGACTATCTACATATAAATAGAAGTCTTTTATGCCATTAAATAAAATTATGTCCTTTGCTTTCCCAAATGTATCTTCTCCTTTTTCTGTAAAATAAAGTTTATAACGTTCAATTTCCATTAATATATCAATTTCTGTTAAAGCATTCTGGGACTCTTTTATTAGATTTATAATTTTAACAGCAGAAAAGTCTTTATCTTTGACCTCTAGCATAATATCTAAATCATAATTTTTTGCAACTGAATAATATTTAAAGAAGTCCTCTATGAAGATGGTGGGAGAGTGTGAGCCTTTCTTCTTTTTTATATCTTGTTGGCTATAGTGAACTTTCATATTACACTTCTCATTTGCCCAAGTTGATTTTGCAAGTTCAAATAGTTTGTCTAGAGTATAGCTATTATCTCCAAAACATTCATTATGAAGATTATCAAAAACCATAGGAGCATTAATAGTTTTACAAATGTTTAACACATCACTAAATGAATAATTCTTCTCATCATTTTCAATAATTAATCTATTTCTTATTGATTTAGAAAGTAAAGTATAGTTATTCATAAATCTTTCTGTTGATTCAATCTTTGAATCATATACTCCTCCTACATGAAGAATAATTTTATGTTCAGCATTTAATCCCATAGAATCTAATAGAGAAGTGTGGTAATTTAAATCCTCAATTGCCTTATGAACTATTTCATCATTAGGAGAATTAAGAACTGTGTATTGACCAGGGTGCATAGAAACTCTCAAATTATTTTTTTTAATAAATTCACCTATGGATTTTAATTCGTCAGAGAAATACTCAGGCCAATTGAACGTATTTATACTATGACTTCCAAAGGGGATTATATTTGAACTAATTCTAAAGAGTTTTATTCCAAGCTTATTATTAAACTCTAATATTTTGTACAAATCTAATAAGTTACGAGATATTGTAGTTTTAAGTAGTTCTTCATTATATGAGGTTAATGCAAATTTTCTCGTAGTTTTTAATGATGTTGATAAAGGAGTACATGCATATCCTATTTTCAATTTATCACCTCGTTGTTATTTTTCTTCTAAGATTAGTGTTTGTTATTTATTAAAAGAATATAAAGGGAAAGCATATTATTACTAAATTGATATTTTGTTAAATATATTATTAAATAAGTATGAAATTCGTTAAAAAACGGTCCTTTTAATATTTTTTTGTAGTAATTGTAAAGAAAATAATGTATTATTAAGTTAAATTAAAATTAAAAAGGGGATGGAAAAATGAACGGTAAGCAATATGTTGAATCTGTTCTAGAGAAGGTGGAAAGCCGTAACAAAGGAGAAAAAGAGTTTTTAGATGCAGTTACTGAAGTTTTAAACTCATTAGTGCCTGTATTTGATAAACATCCTGAGTTCATAAAAGCGGGGCTATTAGAAAGAATGGTTGAACCAGAAAGACAAATAATGTTTAGGGTTCCATGGGTAGATGATGAAGGGAATGTTCAAGTTAACAGAGGCTTCAGAATTCAATTTAACAGCGCTATAGGACCTTATAAGGGTGGATTAAGATTTCATCCATCAGTTAACGCAAGCATTATTAAATTTTTAGGTTTTGAACAAATATTTAAAAATTCATTAACTGGTCTTCCTATAGGTGGAGGAAAAGGTGGCTCAGACTTTGATCCAAAAGGAAAATCTGATAATGAAGTAATGAAATTCTGTCAAAGTTTTATGGCTGAGTTATATAGACATATAGGATTAGACACTGATGTTCCTGCAGGTGATATTGGTGTTGGTGCTAGAGAAATAGGCTATATGTATGGATATTATAAGAAGTTAAGAGGGGCTAATGACCAAGGTGTTTTAACTGGAAAAGGCTTAACATATGGTGGAAGTCTAACTAGAAAAGAAGCTACTGGATATGGATTGGTTTATTTTACTGAAGAAATGTTAAAGGACAATGGAACATCATTTGAGGGTAAAACAGTAGTTATCTCAGGTTCTGGTAATGTTGCAATATATGCTACAGAAAAGGCTACTGAATTAGGAGCAAAGGTTGTAGCATTAAGTGATTCCAATGGTTATATTTATGATCCAAATGGAATAAATCTTGATGTTGTTAAAGATATTAAGGAAGTTAAAAGAGGAAGAATTAAGGAATATACAGATAGAGTTCCAGGTTCTACTTATACAGAAGGATGTAGAGGAATTTGGACTATTAAATGTGATATAGCATTACCTTGTGCAACTCAAGGAGAAGTTAATGCTGAATCAGCTAAAATTTTAGTTGATAACGGAACAATTGCTGTATCAGAAGGTGCTAATATGCCTTCAACATTAGAAGCTATAGAAGTATTCCAAAGCAATGGATTAATGTTTGGTCCAGCAAAAGCTGCTAATGCAGGTGGTGTTGCATGTTCTGCTCTTGAAATGTCACAAAATAGTATGAGATTATCTTGGACATTTGAAGAAGTAGATGAAAAACTTCAAGGAATAATGAAGAATATTTATAAGAATGCAAGTACTGCAGCTAAGGAATATGGAAAAGATAAAAATATTCTTATGGGAGCTAATATTGCTGGCTTTATGAAGGTTGCTGATGCAATGATGGCTCAAGGAATTGTTTAATTAAATAAGTTTGTTTTGAAAAGGAGATCTAACAAAAAAGATTTCCTTTTTTTTGCAATATACCTATAAAAAAATTTATATAGTAATAAGAAATAGGGAAACTTAATAATGAAAGATGAAAAACAAATATGGGAAAAAATATAAAAAATTAACATTAATTTAAAATTAAGATTTTTGCCCTTGATTTTTTGATATAATTGAACTAGTATTAATAAGAACGCATTAACGAGAAAAAAAGACAACAATAATATAATGGGAACTTCTCATTTAATATTAGGAGTGAAAGTAATGGAAAAAGTAATGTATACAGCAATAGCGGTGTTTCAAGTGTTCGCATTTGTAGTTTTATGCTATTACTTGATATTAGGGTTATTTGGAACCTATAGAAAAAAAGAAAAAAAGGATTATGCTCCTAAGCGTAAATTTGCTATGATTGTTGCTGCACACAATGAAGAGGTAGTAATTGGAAAATTAGTAAAAAGTATATTAGGACAAAATTATCCAAAGGAATTATTTGAAGTTTTTGTAATAGCTGATAATTGTGATGATAATACTTCGAAAGTTGCAAAAGAAGCAGGAGCAAAAGTATTTGAAAGATTTAATAAAGATCAAAGAGGAAAAGGATATGCATTAGAGTGGATGTTCGATAAAATTTATAAAATGGACGAAAAGTTTGATGCTATTTGTATATTTGATGCAGATAACTTAGTGCATCCTGACTTTTTAAGAGAGATCAACTCTAAGATGAAGGAAGGCTATAAAGTTGTACAAGGCTATATAGATAGTAAAAATCCTGAAGATTCATGGATTGCAACTTCTTATTCAATAGCATTCTGGTCACAAAATAGAATGTTCCAACTTGCAAGAAATAATGTTGGATTCTCTAATCAAATTGGTGGTACTGGATTTGCAATTGATTTTAATACTTTAAAGGAATTTGGATGGGGAGCTACATGTTTAACAGAAGATTTAGAGTTTACATGTAAGGTTGTTCTAAATGGTGGCAAAATAGGTTGGGCACATGATGCTAAAATTTATGATGAAAAGCCATTAGGATTAAAAGCTTCTTGGGTTCAAAGAAGAAGATGGATGCAAGGGTTTACAGATGTTGCATCAAGATATTTCTTTAAGCTTGTTAAAAAGTCTATTAAGGAAAGAAAATGGTATATATTTGATTGTGCATTATATGTTTTACAACCATTTGCAACTTTATTGATGGCTATATCAGCAATATTAACTTTAATTCAAGCAAATGCACCAGAAGGAGCTAATATATTCATTATGAGTGATCTTCTTGGAAGTGCTGGATATCAGGCTATAACATTAGTTCAGTTTGTTATAACACCATTAGTATTAATATTAGATAGAAAGATATCAAAGGGACTTTTCACGATGATTGCATTATTCTCTACTAATATTTTTATAATGCCTATTTTATTAAAAGGTGTTACTGATGGCGCAATTATTGCAGCAGCTAATTTTGGATTTTATGCAATATTCTTAGTTGCAACATTTATATTCTGCGGGAAGAAAGGCTTAGTTTTCTTCTTTAGATTCTTATTATATGCTCTATATACTGTTACTTGGGTGCCAATTACAATCCAAGGTATATTAAGAAAGAATAATAAGGAGTGGAATCCAACTAAGCATGTAAGAAATGTTGAAATTTGTGATGTTTAGATAAATAAATATTTAATAAATTTAAAGTGGAAGTTAAGAATATTAGCTTCCATTTTTTATTGTTTAAAAATCCACAGATACATAATGGATATGGTGATTTTATAATATCTTTAAAAAAATATGGATAAACTAAAAAATATTTATAATAAATAAATTTTGACATAGTAAATAAAAATAAGTATATTTTAATGTAGACAACTATAGAGATAGAAAATATATGTGGAGGGCAAAAGTTTATGAAGAATAATACTACTTATGATGTTACTGATTTGACTTCCTTAGAAAAGTTAGAGCCTGTTAGAGTAAGACCAGGTATGTATATAGGATCAATTGGGAGTAAGGGGTTACATCACTGTGTATGGGAAATATTAGATAATGCTATAGATGAAATTTCTAATGGGTATGGGAATAAAGCTCAAGTTATTTTAAATAAAGATAAGAGTGTTACTATAAAAGATAATGGAAGAGGTATACCAACAGGAATTCACCCAATTAAGAAAAAGAGTGGGGTAGAAATGGTATTTACAGAGCTTCATACAGGAGGAAAATTTAATAATAAGAATTATAAAACTTCTGGAGGGCTTCATGGAGTTGGAGCAGCGGTAGTTAATGCCCTTTCAAAATGGGTTGAAGTTGAAGTTTATCAAGGCGGAAATATTTATCGTCAAAGGTTTGAATATGCATATGATAAAGAGCTAAAAAGAGATATGCCAGGTACCCCTGTTACAAAACTTGATATAGTAGGTAAAAGTAAGGAGACTGGGTCTAAAATTACATTTATGCCAGATGGAGAAATATTTTCGACAATAGATTTTAAGTTTGATGTAATTGATGAGAGATTACAAGAATTAGCCTTCCAAAATAAAGGTATTAGGCTTGAATTAATAGATAATAGAAAAGATGAAGAAGTTAAAAAAGAATATTATTCTGAAAGAGGGCTTTTAGATTTTATAGATTATTTAAATGAAAGTAAAACTAAGCTTCATGAAGCACCTATTTTATTTGAGGGTGAGAGAGAAGTTAGTGGACTTCAAATGTATGGAGAAGTATGTATTCAATTTACTGATTCAACTACAGATTATATTGCAAGTTATGTTAATAATATTCCAACAACGGAAGCTGGAACTCATGAAACTGGTTTTAAAACTGGTATGACTAGAGCTTTTAAGGAATGGGCAAGAAAGCTTGAACTAGTAAAAGGAAAAGATAAGGAATTTGAAGGTGATGACCTAAGAGAAGGTATGACTGCTATAGTTAGAATTAAAATAACTAATCCTGTTTTTGAAGGACAAACTAAAACAAAGCTAGGAAATAATGAAGCATATACTATGATGAATGACTTAGCTTACACTAAGCTTGGTGAGTGGATAGAGGATAATAAAGAGCTTGCAACAATGATAATAAACAATGCTCTTGCAGCTGCTCAAAGAAGAGAAAAAATAAAAAAGATTAATGATGCAGAAAAGAAAAAGATTGGAAAAGGTACAGCACCTCTTGCAGGTAAGGTTGCAGTGTGTACTTTGAAAAATAAAGATGTAAATGAGTTTATAGTAGTTGAGGGAGATTCAGCTGGTGGTTCTGCAAAACAAGCTAGAGATAGAAGATTCCAAACAATAATGCCTTCAAAAGGTAAAATAATGAATACTGAAAAGCAAAAGCTTGAAAATGTATTAGCATCTGAAGAGCTTAAGATTTTTAATGCTGCTGTAGGTACAGGTACATTAGATAATTATAATGAAGATGATTTGAAATATAACAAAATAATTATTATGAGTGATGCCGACGTAGATGGCTATCATATTAGGACACTTTGGATGACTTATATTTATAGATATATGAGACCTTTAATTGCTAATGGACACTTATATTTAGCACAACCTCCTCTTTATAAGGTATATAAAAATACTAAAAAAGGAGAGGTTCAAAAGTATGCCTATAGTGATGATGAATTAGAACAAGTTAAGAAGGAAATAGGTAAAGGGGCTCTTATTCAAAGATATAAGGGACTTGGAGAAATGAACCCAGATCAATTATGGGAAACTACACTAAACCCAGAGTCAAGAACTTTACTTCAAGTAACTATAGAGGATGCAGCAAAGGCTGAAAGAATGATATCTCTACTTATGGGAGATGTAGTTGAACCAAGAAAAAAATATATGTATAAATACGCAGAGTTCTAGAAAGGGAGGGATAGTTTATGGCTAAAAAAGTTAATAATAATATTCCAAAAGATAATAATATAATTCCAGTACTTCTTGAAGAAGCTATGCCAGACAACTACCTACCTTATGCGGTAGAGGTTGCAAAAGAAAGAGCTCTTCCAGATGTAAGAGATGGTTTGAAGCCAGTTCATAGAAGAATACTATATGGTGCATATTTACTTAAAGCATTTCCAGATAGACCATACTACAAGTCAGCAAGAATAGTTGGGGATATTTTAGGTAAATTTCACCCACATGGAGATAGTTCCGTATATGATGCATTAACAATATTAGCACAAGATTTCTCCACAAGAGAACCTTTAATAGATGGTCATGGAAACTGGGGATCTATTGATGGTGATAGTGCGGCGGCTATGAGATATACTGAAGCAAGATTAACTTCTATTGCAATGGATATGCTAAAAGATATTGATAAAGATACTGTTGATATGGTACCTAACTACTCAGATAGTGAATTAGAGCCAAGGGTTTTACCAAGTAGATATCCTAACCTTTTGGTTAATGGTTCCTTTGGGATAGCTGTAGGTTTAGCTACTAATATACCTCCACATAACCTTGGGGAAGTAACTGACGGTGTTCTTGCATACATAGATAATCCTGAAATTACTACAAAAGAGTTAATGAATTATATTAAAGGGCCAGATTTACCTACAGGTGGAGTTTTGATTGGAAAAAATTCAATGATTTCTGCTTATGAAACAGGTGAAGGTAAAGTAACATGTAGAGCTAAAACTTCTATAGAAAAATTAGAGAACGGAAGATTAGGAATAGTAATAACAGAATTCCCTTATAGAAGAAATAAGGCGAAATTGTTACAAACTATATCTGAAATGACTGGTGATAAGAGACATCAAAAGGCATTAGAAGCAATAACAGATATAAGAGATGAATCTGATAGAAGTGGTATTAGAGCAGTTATTGAATTAAAGAAAGCTGCTGATGAAACCACTGCAGATAAGATTTTAAAATATTTATTTAAAAAGACTGATTTACAATGTAATATAAGCTTTAATATGGTTGCCTTAGCAGATGGTAAGCCAGAAACTATGGGTCTTAAGACTATTTTAGGTCATTATATAAATCACCAAAAAGAAATAGTTACAAGAAGAACAAGGAAAGAGTTAGAAATAGCAGAAAAGAGATTTCATATAGTTGAAGGGTTTATAAAGGCAATAAATATCTTAGATGAAGTTATTGCAACTATTAGAGAATCTAAGTCTAAGAAGGATGCAGGAGAAAACTTAATTAACAAGTTTGGCTTTACAGAAGCCCAAGCCACTGCAATCTTAGAGTTGATGCTATACAGATTAACAGGATTAGAAATAAATGTGTTCCAAAAGGAATATAAAGAATTAGAAAGACAAATAAAGAAGTTTAAGAAGATTTTATCAGAAGAAAAAGAACTTCTAAAAGTAGTGAAATTTGAACTTAAAGAAATAACTGATAAATACAGAAATCCTAGAAGAACTCAAATAGTTGAAGATGATAGTGAAGCAAAGATTGATCTTGAGGAATTAATAGTTGTAGAAGATGTTATGCTTACTATTTCAAAGGATGGATTTATAAAGAGAATTCCATATAAAAATTACATCAGGGCAAATGCAGAACCTTCTGAAATTGAATATAGAGAAGGGGATGAGTTAAGATTTTTAGTTAAATCTAATACTACTGATAATATTCTTATATTTACAGATAGAGGAATAATGTATCAAATTAAAGGAATAAATGTTCCAGAAGGAAAGTGGAAAGAGAAAGGTGAAAAGCTTGATACATTAATCAAAGCTCTTAACCTTGATGATGAAAAAATAATTGGAGTTAATTCAGTTAATGTAATGTCCTCAGATAGATTTGTACAGTTTGTAACAAATAGTGGGTGCATTAAGAGAAGTTCTTTAGATAAATTCCAAACTAATTACTCAAAAGTTCAAGCTGTTAAGCTTAGAGAGGGAGAAAGAGTAGTTAGAACGGATATTTTAGAAGGAGAAAATAAATTCTTAAAAATTTCAACTAAGTTAGGTCTGGAGTTTACTCTAGAAATACCACAATTAGAAGATCTACCTAGAAATATATTGGGAACACAATTATTCAACTTATCATCTAAAGATGAAGTTATAAATGCTGAATATGTGGAAAGTATGGAGTTTGTTGAATATACTTTAGGGGTTACAGCTAAGGGAACATTAAAAACTTTTGCAAGAGCCAATAAAAATGATTCATTAAAAGTAACTACAGATTCTTCATCTGAATTATTAATGTTTACTAATAAAGGTAACGTTATAAAAATAGCATCATTTATGCTTCAAGAAGCAATTAAAAATAGTGAAATTTCTATTGAAGATTTAGTTTATGGATTAGGTAAAAAAGAAAGAGTAATTGCAATATATTCTATAAAATCTTATAGCGAAGAATATGCAGTATATACAATTTCTAATAAGGGATTAGTTAAAAAGACACTTCTTAGTGAGTTTGCAGGAGACTACTTAATACAACAAGCATACAAATTTAAAAATGAAGATGACGAAGTAGTTAGCATAGATATATCTAATGAAAAAATAGGTCACATTGTATTATTTACTAAAAAGGGTATGGCTATAAGGTTCCCTGTATCTAACGTTAATGCAATGGGTAAAATAGCATCAGGTGTTACAGGAATAAGCTTAAAGGATGAAGACGAAGTTGTTTATGGTAAATGCTTTGTAAATATAGAACAGGACCTAAATGGAGAAATTGCTATTTCATCATTATCAGAATATAGGTTTCAGTTAGTTACAAGGAATAAGGAGACAGCAGAAATTAAATTATCTGATGTTAAGCTCCAAAATAGAGCAGGTAGAGGATCAGGTGTTATGCTAGTTTCTCTTGATGATGAAATAAAGAACGTAAATATAATTTAAAATATGGTTTTTAGGAGGGATTCTTATGAAAAAGGTAGCTGTAATGCTAGCTGATGGCTTTGAGGAAATTGAAGCTTTAACAGTTGTAGATATTATAAGAAGGGCTAATATTACTTGTGATATGTTTAGTGTATCTAGTATGGAAGTAAAAGGTGCTCATGATATAGTTGTTAAGGTAGATAAACTAATAAGTGAAGAAGTTAAGGAATATGATGTAATAGTGCTTCCGGGAGGAATGCCTGGTGCTACTAATCTAAGAGATAATGAAGAGGTAATTGGCTTAGTAAAATGGTTTAATGATAATAAAAAAATAGTAGCTGCAATTTGTGCAGCTCCTATTGTTCTTGGAAAAGCAGGAATTATTGAAGGAAAGAAGGTAACTTCCTATCCAGGATTTGAAGATGAACTAATAAAAGGAAGTTATTTAGAAGAGCATGTAGTTGTTGATGATAATATTATTACAAGTAGAGGTCCGGCAACTGCTATGCTATTTGCTTATAAAATTTTAGAGTTATTACAATGTGATAAATGGGAAAACTTAAGTGAAGGGATGTTATTTAACTCCTTAATGAAATAGAGAAGAAATGGGGGAGAAGCTTTGAAAGAGAAGTGGATGGTAATTAATAAAAAAGAAGATTTTATAAAACTTACTAATGAATATGAAATTAATCCACTAATAGCAAGATTATTGGCCAATAGAGGAATTGTAAATAAAAAAGAAGCTTCTCTTTTTCTAAAAGGTACAGTTAATGATTTAAATGATGCATCCTTGATGAAGGATATGAAAAAAGCAGTATCTATAATTAAGGGCGCTATAGAAGAAAAGAAAAAGATAGTTATTTATGGTGATTATGATTGTGATGGAGTATGTAGTACAACTATTCTCTATAGAACCTTAAAGAAACTAGGAGCAAACTTTGATTATTATATACCTAACAGAGAAGATGAAGGTTATGGTATGAATAGTGATAGGATTAGAAAGCTTAAATCAGAAGGGGCGGAAGTAATTCTAACTTGTGATAATGGAATATCTGCTATGGAGCAGGTTGAAGTGGCTAAGGAGCTAGGTCTCACTGTAATTATCACAGACCATCATGATATACCTTATATTGAAAAAGAGGGTAACAGAATAAATGTTGTACCTAATAGTGATTGTGTTATAAATCCTAAACAAGGAAACTGTGAGTATCCATTTAAAGAACTTTGTGGAGCAGGAGTTGCATTGAAATTTTCTATGGAATTAGTTAATGCAATGGGACGAAGTTTTTCGGAATTATATGATTTGTTCCAATATGCAGCTATTGCGACCATTTGTGATGTTGTAGAGCTTTTAGGTGAAAATAGAATAATTGTTAAAGAGGGATTAAAGCTAATCAATAACACATCTAGTATAGGGCTTAAAGCATTAATAAAAGCAACTGGTCTAGAAGGAAAAGAAATAAGTGAGTACCACTTTGGATTTGTACTTGGACCATGTATAAATGCTACAGGAAGATTAGAGACAGCAGATTTATCAGTAGAGTTATTAATAACTGAAGATGAGAAATATGCAGAAGAACTAGCTAAAAAGCTTTATGACTTAAATGTAGAAAGACAAGAATTAACTTTTGATAGTGTTGAAAGTGTTATTTCTAAGGTTGAGGAAGAAATAACAAATGGAGAAAAGGTTATACTTGTATATGATGAAGGGATACATGAGAGTATAGCTGGTATAGTAGCAGGTAGAGTTAGGGAAAGATTTAATTTGCCAGCAATAGTTATGACAAAAGGAAAAGATATGCCAAAGGGGTCTGCTCGTAGTATTGAAGGATATAATATGTTTGAAGAATTGAATAAGTGTAAAGAATATATAGAGAAGTTTGGGGGACATCCTATGGCAGCAGGTCTATCTGTAAAAGAGGAAAATATATCTCTTTTGAGGAAGGCTCTTAATTCTAAATGTACTCTTTCAGATGAAGATATTATTCCAGTTATAAAAATAGACTCTCCATTAGAAATTAAATATTTGGATGAAAGCCTAGTAGAGGAAATTGAAAGTTTAAGACCTTTTGGAAAAGGCAATGGAAGTCCCTTATTTGCTGTTAAAAATATCAAGGTTTCAAGAGTGTTTTTCATAGGAAAAGAGAAGAACTTTATGAAGTTTAGATTTGGTATTCCAGGAACATTTGGATATGTTGAAGGGCTAAACTTTGATAAATATGAAGAATTTAAAGATATGTTCACCGATAAGTACGGTGAAGAAAAATTTTTAAAATTAGTAGATAGTGGATATGCAGATTTTAATATGGATATAATTTATTATCCAACTATTAATGAGTTTAATGGAAAAAGAAATATACAACTTAATGTTAAGAACTTTAGGTTATAATTTTAAGAGGATAGCTTGAAGCTATCCTCAATTTTTAAGGAGTAGAGAGAATTAAAGACCTTTTTCATATTGTTCTACCATTCTCTTAACCATTTCTCCACCAACGCTACCACATTGTTTAGAAGTAAGATTTCCGTTGTAGTCAGAGAAAGGTACGTTCATTGTACTAGCAACTTCGTTTTTGAATTTAGCTAATCCTTGTTTTGATTCTGGAACCAATGATTGATTTGGCATTTAAATTCACCTCCCTGTATCCTAGTAATCATAGCTTGTGTAATTTTTTTGTGATTATTATATATAATTATAGGGAAAGGTGGAAAAGCCATACAAGTTGTTTATAAAAATAAAAGTTTAGGAGTTGATTTTTTGAGTAAGTATAAAATTATAATGACAGGTGGAGGTACAGCAGGACATGTAACTCCAAACTTAGCGCTAGTACCAAGCTTAGAAGAAGCTGGCTTTGAAATTAAGTATATAGGAAGTAAGGATGGAATAGAAAAAGAGATAATAGAATCAAAAGGAATTCCTTACTATGGAATATCATCAGGTAAGTTAAGAAGATATTTTGATATTAAAAATTTTACGGATCCATTTAAAGTTTTCAAGGGTGTAATTGAGGCTAAAAAAATATTAACAAAGGAAAAGCCTAATATAGTCTTTTCTAAAGGTGGTTTTGTTGCAGTACCTGTAGTTATTGCAGCTAGTATAAAGAAAATACCAGTTGTTGCTCATGAATCAGATATAACTCCAGGACTTGCTAATAAGTTATCAGCGCCATTTTGCGATAAGTTATGTGTTACCTTTAGAGAAAGCTTAAGTTTTGTAAAAGATAATAAGGGAGTTTTAACTGGAAGTCCTATAAGAAGCGAAATATTAAATGGAAGTAAGTTACAAGGAAAGCAAATATGTGGATTTAAAGATGAAAAAGAAATTTTATTTATTATGGGTGGTAGTCTTGGATCAAAGGTCATAAATGATGTGATTAGAGAAAACTTAGATGAAATTTTAACAAACTTTAATGTTATTCACATATGTGGAAAAGGCAATTTAGACAGTAAATTACAAAATTATACTGGATATAAACAATTTGAATTTGTAAGTGAGGAACTACCTCATTTAATGAAGGCAGCAGATTATATTGTTTCTAGAGCGGGAGCAAACTCTATTTTTGAGTTTTTAGCATTAAAAAAACCAACATTACTAATACCGTTGTCTAGAAAAGCAAGTAGAGGAGATCAAATTTTAAATGCAAATTCCTTTAAAAAAGAGGGGTATTCTCTAGTACTTGAGGAAGAAGAGATCACTAAAGAAAGCTTTTTGTCGCATTTAGAGGAATTAAGAACTAGAAAGAAGGAATTAATTAGTAAAATGAATGCTAAGCAAGGTGAGGTTGGAACCTCTGCTGTGATAAAGACAATTATGGACGTTATGAGAAAGTAGTGTAATTTGCAGAATATTTATAATATTACTTAAATGTTTTTAATTTACAATTCCCTTGCAAAATTGATATTCTGATATATAATTATATACGTAGGTTTGTTTTACTAGGAGATACAAAAGTTATTTTTTTAACAATGTCGTTATTGATATATTTAATGGACATTATTAATTTAAATGAATAATTCAGTGTATTTTTATGTTAAAATACACTCTACGGTTTAAACAAACATGTTTCTTATTAATTTTTATATAAAGAAAGAGGGGTCTACGCGATGAGAAAAATGAAAACTATGGATGGTAATACTGCAGCTGCTCATATATCATATGCATTTACTGAAGTTGCAGCTATCTATCCTATCACACCATCATCACCAATGGCTGAACACGTTGATGAATGGGTAGCACAAGGAAGAAAGAACATATTCGGTCAACCTGTACAAGTTATGGAAATGCAATCAGAAGCAGGTGCTGCTGGTGCAGTTCATGGATCATTACAAGCAGGTGCATTAACAAGTACTTATACTGCATCTCAAGGTTTACTATTAATGATTCCAAATATGTACAAGATTTCAGGGGAAATGCTTCCAGGAGTATTCCATGTTTCAGCAAGAGCATTAGCTACTTCAGCTCTTAATATTTTTGGTGATCACCAAGACGTTATGGCTGCAAGACAAACAGGTTTTGCAATGCTTGCAGAAGGATCAGTACAAGAAGTTATGGATTTATCAGCAGTTGCTCACTTAACTGCAATAAAATCTAGAATACCTTTTGTTAACTTCTTTGATGGTTTCAGAACTTCTCACGAAATTCAAAAGATCGAAGTTCTTGAATATGATGAATTAGCAAACTTAGTTGATTGGGATTCAGTTGAAGCTTTCAGAGCTAGAGCTTTAAATCCTAACCATCCTGTAACTAGAGGTACTGCACAAAACGCTGATATCTACTTCCAAGAAAGAGAATCAGTTAATAAGTTCTACGAAGCAGTTCCTGATATAGTTGAAGGATACATGGCTGAAATAACTAAGTTAACAGGAAGAGAATATCACTGCTTCGACTACTATGGAGCTCCAGATGCTGATAGAGTAATCATTGCTATGGGTTCTGTAACAGATGTATGTGAAGAAACTGTAGATTACTTAAATGCTAATGGACAAAAAGTTGGTGTTGTTAAAGTAAGATTATACAGACCATTCTCAAATGAAAAATTAATGAAAGCTATACCAGCATCTGTTAAGAAGATTGCTGTATTAGATAGAACAAAGGAACCAGGATCAGCTGGTGAACCATTATACTTAGACGTTAAGAATGCATTCTATGGTAAGGAAAATGCTCCTGTTATCGTAGGTGGTAGATTCGGTCTAGGTTCTAAGGATCCAAATCCAGGTCACATTGCTGCAGTTTATGAAAACTTAGCAAAGGAAGATTCAAAGAATGGATTTACAATAGGAATCATTGATGACGTAACAAATACTTCATTAGAAGTTCATCAAGATATCGATGCTACTCCAGAAGGAACTACAGCATGTAAGTTCTGGGGATTAGGATCAGACGGTACTGTTGGTGCTAATAAGAGTGCTATCAAGATCATCGGTGACCATACAGACATGTATGCTCAAGGTTACTTCTTCTATGACTCTAAGAAGTCAGGTGGTATAACAGTATCTCACTTAAGATTTGGTAAGAAGGCAATCAAGTCTCCATACTTAATAAACAAGGCGGACTTCGTTTCATGTTCTAACCAATCATACGTTCATAAGTACAATGTACTTGATGGATTAAAGCCAGGTTCAACTTTCTTACTAAACACTATCTGGACTCCAGAAGAATTAGATGAAAAGTTACCAGGTTCATATAAGAGATTTTTAGCTAACAACAACATTAAGTTCTACACTATCAATGCTGTTGGAATCGCTCAAGAAATAGGTCTTGGTGGAAGAATCAACATGATAATGCAATCAGCTTTCTTTAAGCTAGCTAACATTATCCCAGTTGAAGATGCTGTTAAGTACCTTAAGGATGCAGTTGTAACTTCTTATGGTAAGAAGGGACAAAAGGTTGTTGATATGAACAACGCAGCTATCGATAAGGGTGTTGAATCAATCGTTAAGATAGATATTCCAGAATCATGGAAGGATGCTAAGGACGAAGAAGTTGAAAACAACCACAAGATGACTGAATTCGTTAAGAATATAGTTATCCCAATGAACAGACAAGAAGGAGATTCTCTTCCAGTATCTACATTCATGGGAATGGAAGATGGTACTTTTGAAGCTGGTACTGCAGCTTACGAAAAGAGAGGAATTGCAGTTAACGTACCTGAATGGGTTCCAGAAAAGTGTATCCAATGTAACCAATGTGCTTACGTTTGTCCACATGCTGCAATTAGACCATTCTTATTAAATGATGCTGAAAAGGCAGCTGCTCCAGAATCAATGAAGTTAGTTCCTGCTAAGGCATTAAAGACAGAAGAACCATTAAGCTTCTCAATCGGAGTAACTCCATTAGATTGTACTGGATGTGGAAACTGTGCTCAAGTTTGTCCAGCTCCAGGAAAAGCTTTAATAATGAAGCCACAGGAATCTCAACATGATCAAATGGAAGCTTGGGATTATGCAGTTGAAGAAGTTTCAGCTAAGAAGAACCCAATGAATAAGAATACAGTTAAGGGAAGCCAATTCGAACAACCATTACTTGAGTTCTCAGGTGCTTGTGCAGGTTGTGGAGAAACTCCATATGCTAAGCTTATAACTCAATTATTTGGTGACAGAATGATGATTGCTAATGCAACTGGATGTTCATCAATCTGGGGTGGATCAGCTCCTTCAACTCCATATACAATTAACCATAAAGGACATGGTCCAGCTTGGGCTAACTCATTATTCGAAGACAATGCTGAATTCGGATTAGGTATGTTCTTAGGTGTTAAGGCTATAAGAGAAAGAATAGCTAATAACTTAAAGGCATTATTAGAAGAAGGTGTAAATGACGACGTTAAGGTTGTTGTTGAAGACTGGTTAGCTAATATGAACAATGGTGAAGGAACTAGAGATAGAGCTGAAAAGTTAGAAGCAGCTTTAGCTACAGTTAATTCAGAATTAGCTAAGAAAGTATTAGATGAAAAAGACTACTTCGTTAAGAGATCTCAATGGATCTTCGGAGGAGACGGTTGGGCTTACGATATCGGATACGGTGGAGTTGACCACGTATTAGCATCTGGTGAAGATGTAAATATATTCGTATTTGATACAGAAGTTTACTCTAATACAGGTGGACAATCTTCTAAATCTACTCCAACAGCTGCTATAGCTAAGTTCGCAGCTTCTGGTAAGAAGACTAAGAAGAAAGACCTTGGAATGATGGCTATGAGCTATGGTTATGTATATGTTGCTCAAGTAAATATGGGTGCAGATAAGAACCAAACTCTTAAGGCTATTGCTGAAGCAGAAGCTTACCAAGGACCATCATTAATCATTGGTTATGCTCCATGTATTAACCACGGTATTAAGATTGGTATGGGTAACAGCCAACAAGAAGCTAAGAGAGCTACTGATTGTGGATACTGGGCTATGTACAGATACAACCCACAATTAAAGGGAACTAAGAATCCATTTGCTTTAGATTCTAAGGAACCAAAGGCAGACTTCAAGGAATTCTTAATGGGTGAAGTAAGATATGCTTCATTAGCTAAGGCATTCCCAGAAGCAGCAGATGCTTTATTTGAAAAGACTTACAATGATGCTATGGAAAGATTAGCAGGATATAAGAAGTTAGCTGAACAAGAATAATTTCTTTAAATATGAAAAGCTGTATCATTTAATGATACAGCTTTTTTGCGTACATACCTTCACAAAAGCTAGGGGATGCTGAAAATTGGTCATTTAGCAAGTTAGTAATTGTGGTTTTTTATTGAATAATATTTAGTTAAATTGCTAATGTTTTTAATTACATAAAATAAAATTCTAATTATTTTAAAATATAGCTTTTAATTTATAAGAAATAAGGGTAAAATTAAAACAACTACTTATTTAAAAGGAGGATTTGAAAATGAGTGATGAATTAAATAAATGTGGATGCGGACATGACCACGACCATGAAGGATGTGGATGTGGACACGATCATGATGAACATGGTTGTGGATGTGAAGAGCATGAAAGCTTTGTAATTGATTTAGAAGATGATAACGGAAACGTAATATCTTGTCCTATTATAGATGCTTTTGAATTTGAAGATAAGGAATATGTTTTAGCTCAAAGCCCAGAAGATGACTCAGTATACTTATTCAGAGCTGATGGTGAAGAGTTAGTAGTACCTGAAGAAGAAGAATTCGACAGAGTTGCTACTTATTATAATGATGAATTAGTAGAAAAGTAGAAAGAGAGTGGTGAAACCACTCTTTTTTTATGTCTAGGAAAATATTAAATAAGAACTATTGAAGCAATAGAAAAGTAAATGGAAAATTATAATAAATGATTTACAAGGTAGTTCATTAATGCTATATTTTTTATAGATAGGAAGGAAGGTGTACAATATGAAATATGCAGATTTACATATTCATTCTTCCTACTCTGATGGAGTATTAGCACCAGAGGAAATAGTAGAGTTAGCTAAAAATCAAGGGATTAAATATATATCAATAACTGATCACGACTCTATTTCTGCTCAGTACATTATTGATAAAAATGATACTGGTGTGAATATTATACCTGGAATTGAATTTAGTACGGAATATAATGATTTAGAGATACATATTCTAGGGTATTTTATTGATATAAATAATAGAAGATTAAATGAAGTTGTAAGTGGATTAAGAAGATCAAGGGTAGAGAGAACATATAAAATCTTAGAGAAGTTAAAAGAAAACAAGGTATATATTGATATAGATGAAATAGCAGTTGATAAAGATTCATCTATAGGTAGAGGGAATATTGCAAACGCAATTGTAAACAGAGGGTATGCTGAAAATTATAAAGAAGCATTTTCTAAATATTTAATAAAAGGGAAATCTACCTATGTGAAAGGTGAAAAACTTTCATATAAAGAAACATTGCAGGTTATTAATGAAGCTGGAGGCATATCAGTACTAGCTCATCCTGGTAAGATATATAGAAGTATAGAAATAGAGAATGTAGTAAGAGAGTTAAAATGCTATGGTTTAAATGGGATAGAGGTATATCATCCAAGTCATAGCAAAGAGCAGATTAATAGTTTCTATAATTTAAGTAAGAAATATAAATTGTTGATAACAGGTGGTAGTGATTTTCATGGATCTTGTAATAAACCTATTTTATTAGGTACACAGGGGATCAATGAGCTACTTTTAGATAAATTAATTAATTATAAGCAAAAGCAATAAATGGAGGAGATAAAATGAATTATTCAAAAAAGGCTATGAACATAACTCCATCAATAACCCTTGCGATTACTGCCAAAGCTAAAGAGCTTAAGGGGGCAGGAGTTGATGTTGTAAGTTTTGGGGCAGGAGAACCTGATTTTAACACACCTAAAAATATAATGGATGCAGCTATCAAATCTATGGAAGAAGGGAAAACAAAGTATACCCCTACTTCTGGAATAATAGAGTTAAGAGAGGCAATATGTAAAAAACTTAAAGAGGATAATAATTTGTCTTATAATTCTAATCAGATAATTGTTTCTACAGGGGCAAAGCAATGTTTGGCAGATGCTTTTATGGCTATATTAAATCCAGGAGACGAGGTTATAGTACCAATTCCATATTGGGTAAGTTATCCTGAATTAATAAAACTTGCTGATGGGGTACCTGTTTTTGTTGAAGGTAAAGAGGAAAATGATTATAAATATACTTTAGAATCTTTAAATAAAGTAGTTAATGATAATACCAAGGCAATTATTATAAATAGTCCTAACAATCCAACAGGAACTGTTTATTCTATAGACGAGCTAAAAGAGATAGCTGAGTTTGCCCAAAAACATGATTTAATAATTATATCTGATGAAATATATGAGAAGTTAATATACGATGGTAAAAAACATGTTAGTGTAGCTTCTCTTTCAGAAGATGCTTACAATAGAACAATAGTAATTAATGGCTTTTCTAAATCTTATGCAATGACTGGATGGAGATTAGGATATGCAGCAGGAAATGCAGAAGTGATTAAATTAATGACTAGTGTTCAAAGTCATGTTACTTCTAATACTAATTCAATAGCTCAATATGCAGGAGTGGAAGCTTTAAATGGGCCAAAAGATGAAATTGAAAAAATGGTTAAGAAGTTTGAAGAGAGAAGAAACTTAATGATAGATAGAATTAAAAGCATTACTGGACTAAGCATAATTAGACCTGAAGGTGCATTCTATGTAATGATTAATTTGGAAAATTATTTAGGAAAGAGTATAAATGAGAATGTCATTAATAACTCAGTAGATTTCTCAAGAGAACTTTTAGAACATGAAAAGGTTGCTGTTATACCAGGATCTGCTTTTGGGTTAGACAAGTATATTAGGTTGTCTTATGCGACTTCAGAAGAGTTAATATTAAAAGGTTTAGACAGAATTGAAAGTTTCTTAAATAAATTAAAGTAAAGAGGTGGCTATGCCACCTTTTATTTTTTTGAATAGATATTATATAATAAACACAAAGATAGATGGAGGAATAAAATGAAAAAGTTAGCTATATTTGATATTGATTATACTATTACAAAGAAAGAAACATTAATGGAGTTTTATAAATATTCTTTAGAAGAAGATATAAAAAATATTAGGTTTTTACCAAGAGCTTTATATAGTGGCTTAATGTATGGCGTGGGTATATATGATGAGAGAAGGGTTAAGGAGTGTTTTTTAAAGTTTATTGATAATATTGAAGAAGAAAAATTACAAGATTTAGTGAAAAGATTTTATAAGAACAGACTAAGTAAAATATTATATAAAGATGCAGTAGATATGATGTATAAATTAAAAAAGGAGGGCTATGATATTTATTTAATATCTGCATCCCCTGAATTTTATATAAATGAGTTTTATAACATTGATGTTGTAGATAAGGTTATTGGAACTAGGTTTGAATTTAAAGAAGGAAAATTTATTAGAAGAATGTTAGGTAGCAATTGTAAAGGTGAAGAAAAAGTAAAAAGATTAAAGGAAGTGTTATCAAAAGAAAATATTGAAGTGGATTTTAAAGATTCATATATGTTTTCAGATTCTTTATCAGATAAACCGCTTTTAGATTTAGTTGGAAAACCTTATTTAATTAATTATAAGAAGAAGCATGAGATAGAAATATTAAAATGGATTTAAGAGGAGGAGTAAAAATGATTGAAGCTATTAATGAATACTATATTGATAATGGCAAATTAAGAGAGGTAGAAGAATGGAGAGAAGAGGGGGAAGGAAAGCTAATATATGAAGTTATTAGAATAATTAATGGGAAACCCCTATTTTATAAAGAACATTATGACAGAATGATAAACTCATTTAAATTAAATAACTACAAAAATGATATTACATATGATGAGTTGTTGAATGATATAAATAACCTAGTAATATCAAATAACAAGACTTTAGGAAATATAAAAATAATTTTTAATACGAAATCTAATGAATTTAAAATATTTTTTATAAAGCATTCTTATCCTACAGACGAAATGTATAAAGAGGGGGTAAAAACAATACTGTATTTTGGAGAAAGAGAAAATCCAAATGCAAAGGTTATTAACAATAGTTTTAGAGAAGCGGTAAATAAAGAAATAAAGAAAAATGATGTTCATGAAGCTATTCTTGTTGATAGAAATGGATATATAACAGAAGGTAGTAGGTCAAATATTTTTCTTATAAAAGACTCTAATGTTTATACATCTAAGGTTGAAGCTGTTTTACCTGGAGTTACAAGAACAGAGATAATTAAGGTGGCAAAAGAAAATGGCATTAACATTATAGAGGAAAATATAAGATATACTGACCTAGAAAAGTTTGATGTGTTGTTTATTTCGGGAACATCACCTAATATTTTACCAATAAGAAGAGTGAATGAGTTAGAGTTTGATGTTGAAAATTATTTGTTAAGAAAATTAATGAACTTATTCGATGAATTAATTGGTAGAAATACACTAAACTAAATGAATTTTCATATATTTTACAAAGTATTCTTATATGATATACTTAATAAAGGGGAAAATGGGAGATGGTGTATATGGATTGTAACTTTATGGGAAAAAACCTAGAAGAATGTTTATGTGAAGCAGAAAGACAATTATCTATCCCAAGGAATGAACTTGTATATAAGATAATAAAAGAAGAAAAAAGTATATTTAGGAAACATTGCGAAATAAAAGTTATAGAGAAAAGTAAGAATCAAGATAAGAATAGTAATTTGATAGATATAGTGGATAACAAAATACTTATAAAGGATAAGCAAAATAAGTTTAATTTAGATTTTGAGGAAGATATAGAGTTATATGTTAATAATGAAAGAGCAGTATCTGGTGTAGAAGTTACTTTTGAGGATACTATAACCTTCAAGTTAGAAGGAGTAAAAGCAAAAAGAGAAATAAAAATAGACACATCAGATAAAGTACAAGCCAAAATGTTTATTTTATATACTCCAGAATATAAGCCTGTTTTAAAGTATGAAAAGGCTGTAAGTAGAATTAAACTGAAAAAGGAATTTGAGGATGGGGAGCTTCCACCTAAATACTCTAAAGAAGATATATTAGAAGTGTTGTCTTTAAAGCAAATAGTTTATGGTATTGATGAAAGCATTATTACAAAAGTAGTAGAGATGAATGAAGTGAATGGTGAAGTAATAGCTGAGGGAGTCAATGCCAAAGATGATGAAAATGATAAGATAAAAACATATTTTGATAGTGTAAAGAAAAATATAGATGAAAATTCTATTGAAAATGTTGATTATAAGAATATGTACTCCATAGGAACTGTAAAAAGTGGAGATATTATTGCAGAGCTTATCGTTGGTGAAATAGGAAAAGATGGAATAGATGTATTTGGTGGAGTTATAAAAAGAAAAGTTAAGAAACAATTAAAGTTAAAGATTGGTGTTGGATGTAAAATTCAGGATAATAAGGTGTTTGCTATTACAGAAGGTAGGCCTTCTATAAAGAATGGAGTTTTTAATGTTTTTAAAATATTTGAGACTTCCAAAGATGTTGATATAAAGAGTGGTAATATCGACTTTATTGGTGATATAAAGATTAATGGAAATGTAAAAGAAGGCATGAAGGTAACATCAGGTAATAGTATAGAGATTAATGGGAATATAGAGAGGGGAACTATTATTGCACAAGGTGAAGTGAGAGTATCTGGAAGTGTGATTAGTTCCAATATAACTGCAGGAACTAAAGATTTAGACAGGCAGTTATATATAGATAACTTGAGAAGCTTAAAAAAGGACTTAAAACTGTTAATTGCTTCAGTTAAACAAATAAAGGAAAGTAGCGTTCTAGGTGCTGAAAAAGAAGATGGAGAAATTATTAAATTATTAATTGAAACTAAATTTAATTCTGTTATTAGGGTTTCTATTTTAATAATGAGTATATCAAGTAGTCTTGGAAATAGTTCTCAATATATATATGACTTTATTAAGGAAAAACTTATTGGATTCGGGCCTTTAAAAATTAAGTTTGCCAATGAGTTATACGATTTTATTAGACTTATAGAAAAAGAAATTGAAGTTAATGAGTTGGAAACAATAATACCGGTAAATATATACGTTGGATATTGTCAGGATGGAAAAATAGAGTCAAGTGGTAAAGTAATAATTAAGGGTAAAGGTATGTATACATCAGAAATAACAGCTAAAGATGGTATAGAAGTATTATCAAAAGGAGCTGTTGTTAGGGGAGGCTCTTTAAAGGCTAACAATTATATTAAAGTTAGTACGGTAGGAAGTAGTGCGGGTGTTAGTACGATCTTACATGTTTCTAAAAATGGAAAAATAGAAGCAGAGGTAGCTTATCAAAATACAGTTTTCTGTTTTGAAGAAAGACAATATATATTAGAAGCTCATTCAAAAAACATAAAAGCCTATCTAGATAAAGATGGTGAAATAGTTGTAGAAAAGTTTGTATTTTAGGAGGTATGTATGGATAAGATAGAAAATAAAATACTAATATTTAGGTTGGGAGAAGATCGTTATTCTACTAATATTAGTGAAATAGAAAGAATATTAGAATATACTGAAACCGTACATATTCCGGATGCACCAAACTTTGTTGAAGGGGTAATAAATTATGAGGGACATGTTATACCTGTTCTAAATTTATGTAAAAAGTTTAATTTGGATTGTTGCAATAAGGATTGTAAAGACTTTAAGATTATTGTGGTAAAAAGAGAGAATAGAAAATTTGGTGTTATTGTAAATAATGTATATGAGGTTTCCAGTGTTAGTGATGAAATGGTGGAAATGGTGCCATCCATAACTTTATCGGAAAAAAATAATTATATAAAAGGGCTAGTTAAGATTGGTGGCAAAATAATAATTCTTTTAGATATGGAAAGGCTTTTATCAAAAGAAGAGAGTGATCAAATATTTTAGGGGGATTTATGGAATATACTGAAGTTAAAGTTGGAATATCAGATTTGAATGTAGTGCTTCCTCCTCAGAAAATTATAACTATAGGGTTAGGGTCTTGTGTGGGAATTGGACTTTATGATTCAGAATCCAAGGTTACAGGATTAGCACATATAATGTTGCCAGATAGTACCCAATTTAGGAAGGTTACGCAACCTTTAAAATTTGCGGATTTAGCCATACCAATATTGATAGAAAAAATGGTGTCAAAAGGATGCAAAAGAAGAAATATAGTTGCTAAAATTGCAGGTGGAGCATCTATGTTTAATTTTAGTGATAAAACTATGATTAGCGATATTGGTAAAAGGAATACAGAAGCAGTAAAACAGTCATTAAAATCATATAAAATCCCTATATTAGCTGAGGAAACTGGAGGTAACAAAGGGAGAACTATGATAATTGATTCCAATAATGGAGAGGTTACAATTAGAATTATAGGAAAAGGAGTATTAACTATATAAAATACATAAATTTTATGAAGGCTTTAGTTGATTAAAACTAAAGATGAAGTTAGAGAGGGAGATAAAAAGTATTATGGAATTCGATGATTTTCATAAGTGGGTTTATAGAGAGTATGGGATGAATTTATCTGCTTATAAGTCAGAGCAGTTAAATAGAAGAATATCTAGTCTTATGGGAAGATTAGATATTTCAAGCTTAGATGAGTATAAAAAAGTAATAATTAGTGATAAAGAGCAAAGAGAGAGGTTTTTTGATTTTATAACGATAAATGTAACTGAGTTCTTTAGAAATCCTGAACTTTTTAAGGAATTAGAGCAGATAATAAAAAAGTCATTACTACATAAAAATGGAGGTTTGAAGATATGGAGCGCTGCTTGTTCCATTGGTTGTGAACCCTATAGTTTAGCAATAATGTTGGACAAGTTATCTGTTAAGAATAATGTAAAAATAATTGCTACAGATATAGATAGGAATGCATTAGCTAAGGCAGAAAAAGGAATTTATACATTTGATGAAATTAAAAATGTAAAAAAAGAAGATTTAGATAAATATTTTGAAAAAATAGACGATAATTATTGTGTATGTAAGAAAATAAAATCAATGGTTACTTTCAGAAAGCATGATTTAATAACAGAGAAGTATGAGGGTGGGTTTGATTTAATTGTATGTAGAAATGTAGTTATTTACTTTAAAAGTGATGCTAAGATGGAAGTGTATAGTAAGTTATCTGACGCCTTAAATAAGGGTGGTTTCTTATTTGTAGGAGGCACAGAGAGTATATATGACTATAATAAAGTCGGTTTAGAACGGGTTTCTACATTTATTTATAAAAAGCTATAGAGGGGGTATATGAATGGATACATCACAATATATGAATATGTTCTTAGAAGAATCCATGGATAATCTTCAAATATTAAATGAATCGTTATTAGAATTAGAAAAGAATCCAAATGATGTTGATAAGGTCAATGAAATATTTAGAGTAGCCCATACAATTAAGGGAATGGCTGCAACAATGGGGTTTACTGATATAGCTGAATTGACTCATAAGATGGAAGATGTTTTATCAAAATTCAGAGAAGGTCAGTTAAATGTTACTCAAGAGGTTGTTACAGTATTATTCGATTGTTTAGATACATTAGAAAGAATGGTAAGTAATATTGAAGAGGGCGCAGATTCTAGTATAGATATAGAGGCAATAATAAAATCTTTACATAATATTTCGCAGGTAAAAGATGTAGCGGCAAATAAAGAGATAGAAACTTTAGTTACATTAGAAAAAGATAATTGTAGTATGGAGCTAAATGACTATGATATGTCAATAATAAAACAAGCCCAAGAAAAAGATTTTAATGCTATAGAGTTAAGTATAACATTAAGTGAAAATACTCTATTAAAATCTGCTAGAGCCTTTTTAATTGTAAAGGATTTAGAGGAAATTGGTGAAATAATTAAATCTAAACCATCTACAGAAGATATAGAAAATGAGGATTTTGAACTTCAATTAGACTTTGTTTTAATTACTACAAGCTCAGAAGATGAAGTTAAGAAGTTAGTTGAAAATATTTCTGAAGTTAGAATGGTTAAGACTAAATTAATAGAGTTCCAAAAGATAGAAGAGAGTGCAGTTAAGCCAAAAGAGGTTAAACTGGAGTCCAAAGAGACTTCTGAAGAAAAGAAAAAAAGTGTGAAAAAAGAAGGAAACAAGAAATCACATCAATCAGTAAGAGTTGATCTAGAAAGAATAGATAAACTTATGAATATGGTTTCTGAACTAGTTATATATAGGACAAGACTTGAGCAAATAGTAGTAGACCATAAATCATCTGATTTAACAGAAACTTTGGAGCAAGTTGGAAGAACAACTACAGACCTTCAAGATTTAGTTATGAAAATTAGAATGCTTCCTTTAGACACTGTATTTAATAGATTCCCAAGAATGATTAGGGATATATCAGTGGAATTAAATAAGGAAATTAATTTTGTTATTGAAGGTGCTGAAACAGAACTAGATAGAACTGTTATAGATGAAATTGGTGAGCCATTAATACACTTATTAAGAAATGCAGCAGATCATGGAATTGAAACTAAAGAAGAAAGAATAGCTAAAGGAAAACCTGCAGTAGGTACAATTAAGCTTGTTGCGTATCAAGAAGGAACAAAAGCTTTAATAAAAGTAATAGATGATGGTGCAGGAATAAATGTTGAAAAAGTAAAAGCAAAAGCTGAAAGAGTTGGTATTAACACAGAAGGATTAAGTGATGATGATATCAAAAATTTAATCTTTGCACAAGGATTCAGCACTAATGAAGTTGTTACAGATATATCAGGTAGAGGAGTAGGAATGGATGTTGTTAGGGCAAAAGTTTCAGCTCTTGGAGGTACTGTAGATTTAATTAGTGAAGAGGGTAAAGGATCAACATTTGTAATTAGGCTACCACTTACATTACAAATAATACAAGCGTTACTAGTTAATGTTGGTAATGAAACTTTAGCAATTTCTCTAGGATTTATAGATAGGGTTATTGATTATAAGAAAGATAATATTAAAAAGAGCAATGGTAAAGAAGTAATAATATATAGAGATGATGTAATACCATTGGTTAGACTAAATGAAAGATTAAATATAGAATCTGTAGATACAGAGAAGAAGTTTGTAATTATTGTTAAGGTTGGTGAAAAGACTATTGGACTTCTTGTTGATTCATTAATGGGACAACAAGAAATAGTAATTAAGCCATTAGGTAAAACATTAAGTTCTTTAAAAGAGTATATAGGTGCAACTATATTAGGTAATGGATTAGTTACATTAATTCTTGATGTAGGAGCCTTAATATAAAAAATATATTAGGAGGTATGTAATGGATCATGGGAATTTAAGCAATATACAGCTTGATGCATTAAAAGAAGTTTCTAATATAGGAGCAGGAAATGCAGCAACTGCATTATCAATGATGCTTGGAAAAAAGATCGAAATGACTGTACCTTCAGTTAATATGATAAAGTTGAGTGAAATGTACAATGATGAAGCAGAATCTTTGGTCTGTGGAATTGTAGTTAGAGTACTTGGAGATATCCAAGGAAATATATTAATTATTTTTAAAGACAATGTAGCTCACGATATTGTAGAAATGTTAACTGGAGTTAGAGAAAATGAGATATCAGAATTAGGTGATTCAGCTCTATGTGAAATAGGAAACATTCTTTCTGGATCATATATGAATGCAATAACGCAATTCACTGGATTATGTGTTATACCATCAGTACCAGCTGTAGCTTATGATATGTTGGGTGCAATTTTAGCAACAACTTTCGTAGAGTCTGGTCAGTATGACGAAAATATATTAGATATAGAAACAGTATTTTTAGATGAATTAAATAGTAATATAGGAGCACATTTTTATTACATACCTGTTCCTGGTTCGTTTGAAAAGATATTAAAATCAATTGGAGTATATTAATTTGGAGGTAAAAGATATGGCAAATAAAGTATTAATAGTTGATGATGCAGCTTTTATGAGAATGATGATAAAGGACATTTTAGAGAAAAATGGATATGATGTTGTTGGGGAAGCTAGCAATGGATTAGTGGCAGTAGACTTATATAAAAAGGAGAAGCCAGACGTTGTTACTATGGATATAACAATGCCAGATATGGATGGTATTGAAGCGGTTAAGCAAATAAGAACATTTGATCCTAATGCAAAGATTATAATGTGTTCAGCTATGGGACAACAATCAATGGTAATGGATGCTATCAAATCAGGAGCAAAAGATTTTATAGTTAAGCCTTTCCAAGCAGATAGAGTACTTGAAGCAATTAAAAAAGTAATAGGCTAATTATCCTAATTATAGGAGGGGTACAAATGCAAATAGTAGTATTTAAGTTGGGCGATGAACATTTTGCTGTTGAAACAGAAAAGGTTCAAGGAATAAATGATATGATGAGTATAACTCTAGTACCTAAAGCGCCTAATTATATTAAAGGGTTAATTAACTTGAGAGGTAGCATAAAATCATTAGTTGATATTAATCTACTTCTAAATGTAGATACATCTGATAATCAAGAAAATATAATAATTCTTAATGTTGGAGAAGAGGAAATAGGAATTTGCGTAGATGAGGTAGAAGAGGTTTTAGATATAGAAGAAACTTCTATTCAGAGGGTAGAAACAGAAGTAGAATATCAATATATAAAAGGCATTTATAAACATGATGAAAAACTGCTTACGATAATTGATATAGACAAACTATTAAATATATAGAAAAGAGGGACAAGTATGGCAGATGTTTTATCACAGAGCGAAATAGATGCCTTGTTGTCTGCCTTATCTACAGGATCGTTAGAACCGGACGAACTTCAAAAAGAAGAAGAAAAACATAAGGTGAAAGTATATGATTTTAGGAGTCCACAAAAATTCTCAAAAGATCATATTAGAACTTTAGAGTTAATTCATGATAATTATGCAAGAATAATATCTAATTTCTTAACAGCACAATTAAGGAAAAACGTTAAAGTGAAAATAGAAACTGTAGAGCAGATAACCTATGAGGAATTTATACATTCAATACCAAATCCAACAATAATGACTATGTTCAGAATGCCACCTCTAACAGGAACTATATTATTTGAAACGAATCCACAATTCTCATTTCAAATAATAGATGTACTATTAGGGGGAACGGGAGAAAGAAATACGGTTAGTAAGGAATTTTCGGATATAGATAAAAACATAATGATGCAAATTACTTCAGGAATGATTTCTAATTTGAAGCTTGCATGGGAAGACATATTAAATGTTGAACCAGAAGTTGAATCTTTAGAAACAAATCCAGCTATAAATCAAACATTAGCACCAAACGAACCAGTTGCTTTAGTTACTTTTTCAGTAGAAATGGGTAAGAGCAATACATTTATTAATATATGTATTCCATATCTAAGTATTGAAAAGGTATTGGATAAGTTAGTTGTTCAATATTGGTTCCAAAATGAAAAAGATGCATTAGGCGATGAAGTAAGAGAAAAGATTGAAGAGGGACTTAATCCGGTAGAGATAGAAATGTCAGCAGAATTAGGGTGTACTCATTTAACAATTGATGATTTCTTAAATTTATCTAGGGGAGATATAATAAGATTAGATAATAAATGTACTAATCCTATAAAGATATATGTAGAAGATCAAGAGTGTTATTATGCAAGACCAGGAATTACTGGTAAGAACTTAGGGGTTGCAGTATTGGATATAATAGATAAGGATGTGAATGAGTATGAGTAACGGTTTTTTATCTCAAGAAGAGATAGATTCACTATTAAATGGAAGTGATGACTCTTCAAGTAATGCAGGGGTTAATGATAACTCTGTTAATTTGTTAAGTGATATAGAGAAGGATCTTTTAGGGGAAATAGGAAACATTTCTATGGGGTCTGCATCAACGGCACTTTATCAAATAATAAATCAAAAAGTAAATATAACAACACCAGTTGTTTCAATTACAACATTAAAGGAAATCAAAGAAACCTTTGAAACACCAACTGTTGTATTAGATGTAGAATATACAAGTGGAATAATAGGAAGAAATATACTTATTATTAAGACTGAAGATGCTGCCGTTATAGCTAATTTAATGATGGGTGGCGATGGAATTGTTGACAATCATGAACTATCAGAAATAGAAATTAGTGCTGTGCAAGAAGCTATGAATCAAATGATAGGTTCTGCAGCTACATCAATGGCTACTATGTTTTCAAGAGAAGTAAACATATCACCACCTATATCCAAGATATGGAATAATAGTGAAGATCCTCTTTCTAGTAAAATACCAGAGGAACAAGCAATTGTAAGAGTTAGTTTTAGAATGACAATAGGAAATTTAGTTGATAGCAATATAATGCAAATACTTCCTGTTGAGACAGCAAAGAAAATTGTATCTATAATGATAGGTAAAGAAGATGAAAATAGCGATGCTTCTAAACAAAATGATAATCCTGTAAATAATGAGCTTTCAGTTGAAAGTTACAATAATTCATATGAAGATGTTTATGAAGTAAATCAGCCTGTATCAGAAAAAACAATAATTGAAACTCCACAACCACAGGTGGAAGTACATAAAGCTAGTTTTGAGCCTTTAGTAGAAAGTAAAAGTTCTGTAGCGTCTAATAAAAATATTGATTTAATTCTAGATGTTCCATTAGATATTTCTGTGGTTCTTGGTAGAACAAAAAAGAGTATAAAAGACATATTAAACTTTTCTACAGGTTCCTTAATAGAATTGGATAAATTAGCAGAAGAACCTGTAGAGGTACTTGTAAACGGAAAAACAATTGCTTTAGGAGAAGTAGTTGTGGTAGATGAAAACTTTGGTGTTAGAATAACAAGTATAGTAAGTAATACTGAAAGAATAAATTCATTAAAGAAATAATGATACAATAAAAGCTATGTTGATTAAAATCAATGTAGCTTTTATTGTGTTCCAGTAATTGTAAAATAAAATATTAAAATTGACATAAAACTATAAATTATATCTTAGTATATTCGATAATAAATATATAGGAGCTACTTGGGAGGTAAGTATTATGAATATAAATGGGATAAATTCTAATAATGTTATTAATTTTTATTCAAAAAATAAAAATAGAGTATCTCAAACAAAGGAAGTAAATAATGTTTCTGACAGAATAGAAATATCTAAGTTAGGAAAGAGCCTGACTAACTATACATTAGAAGGAGTAAATGTGGATAATTCTAAGAAAATTGAGGAACTAAAAAATCAAATTAATAATGGAACTTATAATGTTGATGCTAAGTTAACTGCTAGAAGTATTCTAGATACAATTAAGGAGAACGGTTTAAATGAGTAATGAGTTAACTATAGTTATAAAAAATGAAGGAGAAGCTTTAAAGAAGCTTTTATCACTACTAGAAAAACAATATAAACATGTGATGAAAAAAGAAGTTTTTGAGCTAGAAGCTTTAGTTGATAAAATAAAGTTGGTAAATAAAGAAGTTGCTCAAGCAGAGGTTGAGAGAAGAAAACTAGTTGGGCAAAGAAGTATGAGAGAAATTGTGAATACTTCTAATGATGAGGAGCTTGATAACTCATATAGAGAAATTAATAGGATAATATTAGCTGTAAAGCAACAAAAAGAAACTAATGAATTGTTGATAAGACAACAAATGAGTTTTAATAATCAAGTATTAAATATAATAAATCCAAGAAGAGAAATGAAGACATATAATTCATATGGAAATCTTTCAAGATAGGAGGAAGTTACATGACAGGATTGTTTGGAACTTTTAATATAGCTAAAAGAGGAATTAATACATCGCAGGCTACAATTGATGTAACTTCTCATAATATTTCAAATTCAAATACAGTTGGATACTCAAGACAAAGAGCTAAAATAGTTACTTCAAGACCTATGACGGGAACAGCTGGGTACGGACAAGTAGGAACAGGTTCACAAGTTCAAGCTATAGAGAGAGTTAGAGATGGTTTTCTTGATTATCAGTTAAGAGGAGCAAATAGTAGCTTAGGTTCAAGTGATATAAGAAGTAATTTTTTATATGAGGTAGAAAATATTTTTAATGAACCATCAGATACAGGAATATCAACTTTGATGGGGAAATTCTTTGATTCATTTCAAGAATTATCTAAGCAGCCTAATAGTTCCAATGCGAGAACTGTTACTGTTCAACAAACTTTAGCTTTAACAGATGCTTTAAATCATACTTATACAAAGCTAGAAGAATTACAACAAAATGCTCAGCTTGCGTTGAAATCAAATGTGACTGATATAAACAGTTTATTAAGTCAAATAGATGGTTTAAATAAGCAAATAATGAGTGTGAAAAGTTCAGGGCAAATGCCTAATGATTTAATGGATCAAAGAGATACTCTTTTAGATGAATTAAGCTATAAGTTTAATATTACAGTAGATAGAAAAGAATTTGAAGGAATCGATATAAGACCAACTGATACTAATGGAATGAAAGTAGCTAATTTAGTATCAGCTTCACCTAATACTGATTCACTAAGATTATCATATACATCAAAGGTTGAAAAGGATCCTACATATCCCAATATTCATGTTATAACATATCATAAGTTAGGTGATATGAACAATCCAGATAGCACGCAGACAATTAGGGTGTCAGGATTAAATGATGCACAAGTAAAAGAATTAAATTCTAGCAGGATAATATGGTCCAATCAAGAAGGACAAGCGGTAAAGGGTGATGGATACCCAATAAAAAATAATGATATTATCAATGCATCAGAATTACAGCTATTTAGACCATCAGATGGTGAGGTGGCTGGAAATATTACTGTTCAAGATGATGTTCAAGTATATATGGATGAACTAGATAAGCTTGCTAAGGCAATAGCATTTTCAGTAAATGCTATACATAGTGGAATTTCTGACCCATTATATACAGGAGGAAATCCAGATAGAGATTATATGCCTTTCTTTGTAAATAAGAGTGTAGCTCAATATAACAGTAATAATATATTGATAAATCTTGATAATACTTTAACTCAAGAAAGTGAAATTTCTGCTAAGAATATAACAATTAATAAAGAGCTTTTATATGATGTTATGAAGTTAAAAACAAAAACTCATGATAATGATTATGCTTATACATCAAGTAATGATGTAGATGGGGAAGGCGATGGGGCAAGAGCCCTTGCAATAGCACAATTAAGGGATAGTCTACTTAGAATTCAAGACTTTGGTTCAACAATAACATCTAGAGCTGATTTGAAGTTATCTAATTATGGAATGACTATTCAAAGTGATACTAGTGGGATGAAGCTAGATTCTTACTTTAAGGATATTATAGATAAGCTAGGTGTACAGGCTCAGGAAGCTTCTAGACAGGTATCAACTAAAGAAGACTTGTTCTATGAATTAGAAAATAGTAGAGCGCAGGTGTCTGGAGTTTCCATTGATGAGGAAATGGCCAACTTAATTCAATATCAACATGCTTATAATGCAAATGCAAAAATCATTTCAACAATAGATGAACTACTGGATGTAGTAATAAATGGACTTAAAAGATAAGATTAATTAATAAATATTAAGTTAATGAGGAAGTGAAGATATGAGAGTTACTAATAGAATGCTTGCAAACAATTATTTAAGGAGTATGAATAAAAACTTAACTAATATGCAAACATTAAACCGTCAACTTAGCACTGGTAAAGAAATAAGTAGGCCGTCAGATAATCCATATAAAACAGCAAGAAGTATGCAACTTAATACAGATATAAGTACAAATAAGCAATACAATGAAAATATAAAGGATACAATAAATTGGTTAGACTCTACAGATCAAGCATTATATCAAGCAACTAATACAATGCAAAGAATTAGAGAGTTATTAGTATCATCAGGAAATGCAGCATATGGTTCTGATGAAAGAAATGCTATAGCAGATGAAATGAATGAAAGAGTAGAAGAACTAGCTCAAATTATGAATACAAACTTTGATGGTAAATATATATTTGGAGGAACAAAAGCTTCTTCAAAGCCTGTAGATATAGTGACAGATGCTATAACAGGAAATAAAGACATAATATTTATTGACAAAGAGGGCAATAAGTTAGATTTAAACAGTGATGATGTATATATGAAAAGTCAATTAGATATGCTTGGAAGTAAGCTGAATGTTGAAGTTTCTCAAGGAGTTACTATTGAATATAACGTTACTGCTAAAGAGTTACTTTCTTTCAATAACGAAAAAGGAGAGAGAGTTAATGTATTAAATTTACTTGGAGATATAGTTGGCAATTTAAAATCAAGTGATGAGTTAGATTCAAATAAACTTATAAATGAAAATTTATCAGCAATAGATGATGTTATAACTAACCTGTTAAAAACAAGGTCAGAGGTTGGTGCTAAACAGAATAGAATGGAATCAGCTCAACAAAAGAATGAAGATGAAAACTTTAATATGACAGATATTTTATCTCAAACAGAAGATATAGATTTCACACAAAAAACAATAGAGTTTAGTATGGCACAAACTGTCTATACTGCTTCATTACAGGTTAGCGCAAAAGTTTTACCACCATCACTATTGGATTATCTATAAATATGAGGTGAAATAATGAAAGTTACTTTTAAAAAGGGGTTACCAGGATTAGATGAATATAAAGATTATGAGATACAAGAAATAGAGGGTGAAGAAGAATTCAAGTTGCTTCAATGTAATGAAAAGAAAGAACTTGGGTTAGTGATTATATCTCCATTTCAAGTAGAAAAAGAATATGAAATAAAAATAACGGATGAAATTATAAAGAACTTAAGCATAACATCACCAGAAGATGTATTAGTATATTCAACAGTTACTTTAAATTCAGATCCAAAGAAAATTACAGCAAACTTAAGGGCGCCAATTTTAATTAATGTACATACTGGGTTAGCAGAGCAGCTAATTACAGAGAATGAAAAATACAAAATAAAGCATCCTATATTTAAGGGGTGATTTTATGTTAGTAGTTACAAGAAAACAAGGTGAGTCAATTTTAATTGGGGATGATATAGAAATTTCAGTTTCTAAGATTGAAGATGGAAGCGTAAAAATTGCTATACAAGCTCCAAGAGAAATGGCTATCTTAAGAAAAGAATTATACAAGGAAGTAGAAAGTGAAAATATAGAGGCAGCAAAAGTTAATCTAGATTTACTTAAGAGTTTAAAAAAATAGGGGTGAAGTAAAATGGATATGAAGGTTATAGGTCAAGGAGGACAAACTAACCTTAATGCTATTAAACCAAACATGGAAGTTAATAATGTAGAAAAAGAATTAAACACAAACTCTGAAAAAGAGGACAGATATACTAAGGAAAACTTAAATAAGGCAATAAAAAAGCTTAATGGTTTCTTAAAGGATGATAATGCTTATGCAGAATATAATGTTCATGAAAAGTTTGGGGATATAATGATAAAAATTGTAGATAGGGATACCAAAGAAGTATTAGTTGAAGTACCTCCAAAGAAGATTCTTGACATGATAGCTAAGCTTTGTGAAATATCAGGTGTAGTTTTTGATAAGAAGGCTTAAATTATGGAATTTAGGTTGAATAAAATTGATACTGATATTAGAAGGAAACTTGCTAAAGAGGTAAAAGAGCAAGAAGTAAATCGCAAAACTCGACCTGAGATAGATGATAAAGTTAAGAAACCTTTTGTAGAGTTAGATACTGAAGATAAAAATGACACAAATAAATCTCAAAAATATATAACAGTAGAAGGAACATTGGAGAATACAAAAAAAATTACCATAGATGCAGAAAGAGATGAAAATTATATTGAAAAAGTGCATATTGGTAATGTAATTGATAGTGTTAAATAGGAGGGCAATATGTACAATAGCGGGTATAATGCTTATAAAAATAATAGTGTTAATTATGCATCAAAGGAGCAGCTACTTTTAATGCTAGTAGATGGCGCTGTTAAGTATGCAAAAATAGGAAGGGCAGCTATTGAAGAGAAAAATATAACTAAAGCTCATGAAAGTCTTACAAGAACTCAAGACATATTTGTGGAACTTATGGCAAGTCTTGATACAGGAGCTGGGGAATGGGCAAAACAAATATTTAAAGTTTATGAGTTTATAAATTACAAAGTGGGACAGGCTAATTTAAAAAAAGATATAAAAGAGTTAGAAGAAGTTATACCTTTTATAGAAGATATAAGAAATATGTGGTATGAAGTTTATGAAAAAACAAAGGCTTCAGGTCAATAAGAGAATGAGGTGATAAAATGAGGATAACTGGGTTAGCTACTGGTTTAGATATGGATGAAGTTATAAAGGAAAGTATGAGACCATATAGGGTTAAAATTCAGCAACAGCAACAGCAAAAAGAAATAGTAGAAATAAAGCAAAAGCTATATAGAGATGTATTAAAGGATAGTAGAGAATTTTATAATAAATATTTTGATGTGTCAAAAAGTGATAGCATAGTATTAAGTAAAAATTGGAGCACAATTAAATTTGAATCTTCTGATAGTAATGTTGTGTCAGTTTCATCTAATAGTGAAGCTATAAATAAAAATTTTACAATAACGGGAAGTTCAGCTACTGCTACAAAAGCTACTTTAACTGAAGGAATAGGTGAAGGAGATAAAATAGTAGTAGATGGTAAAGAGTTTACTCTAAGTGGGAGCACAGATAGGGAAAGAGTTTCTAATCTAAATAAGGAATTAGAAAAATCAGGGGTAAAGGTTTCTGTATCTTATACTGATTTTGCAGGAAGTGTAGATGGAGAAAATAAAAAAGGTTTAGTTTTTGAATCTACAGTATTAGGAGAGAAAGGAACTTTTACACTAGGTGGAAGTATACAAGCAGTAAATATAGAAGAAGTTAATGGAAGTAATGCAACGGAAGCTAAGTTTACTGGAATAACTATTGAAAATATAAGAAATTCAAAAGAAATAAAGATTGGTGATAAAGTTATTAGTTTAAACCTAGATCCTTCAAAGGAATATGCTAAGAATGAACTAATTAGTGAGTTGAATAAGAAGCTTGAAGATGAAAAAATAGATTTTAGAGCTAAGGTAGATGAAGGTGATAAGGTTACTTTGGCAAGTACTAAAAGCGGTGAACTTGCTGATTTACCAACTTTGGAAATCACGTTAGATGATAATTCTATTGTAAATGGAACTTTTGAAAATGGTAATAATGCAACTAAATCGATAACTTCATTGAACTTATCGGAAATAGAAGGTAAAGTTCTATTTATTAATGGGAAAAAGGTAAAATTTTCTTTAAAGGATAGTATTCTTGATGTAGATGCTCTTAATAAATCTTTAGAGGAAAAGAACTTAAATGTTTCTGCTGAAATTAAGGATGGAAAGTTGTCTTTAGTATCTAAAACAAGCGGAGAAAGTAAAAGTTTAGATATAAGTGTTATAGAAGAACCTGCTGAAGGTTTTACACCTGTGATTCAAGGGAAAGATGCTAATATAATTATAAAGGATAGCAAAGGTGGAGTTTATACTCACAAAGGGGATAGCAACACTGTAACATTAGATGGGGTTACTTTTAAGTTTGATGGAGAAATACCAGCGGATGGAGTAAAGATAATTAGTAAAAAGGATTCAACTAAGACAAAGGAAATGGTAGTTAATTTCTTTAATGACTACAACAAACTTATGGAAAAGTTAAATACTCTTACAATGGAAAAGAGGGATAGAAGCTATAGTCCATTGACAGATGAACAAAAGAAAGAAATGTCAGAAAGTGAAATAAAGCTTTGGAATGAAAGAGTTGAAAAAGGACAATTAAGTAGAGACTCTGATTTAAGTAGAATAATAAATTCTTTAAAAAGTGCTATGACTACAATGGTAGATGGAATAGATATTAATTTGGAGGATATTGGGGTTAAGCCTGTATCAGACTATGGTGGAGTTAAAAATGGAACATTTACAATAGATGAAAATAAATTAACTGCAGCATTAGAAGAAGATCCCAATAAAGTGATGAGATTGTTTACTGCAACTCCAACTGATTCTAAAAATTTAACATCATCAGAGAAAAATAGTAAGAGTGGAATAGCTCAAAGATTAAAGAGTATATTGTATGATGAAACTATGACGGTATCGTCTAGATTGCTAAAAAAGGCTGGTTACGAAGGAACAACTACTGTAACAAATAATGAACTTACTAAGAGTATTGAAAAATATGAAAGAAAAATGGAAGATATGGAAAAGGCATTTAGTAAAAAAGAGCAAGCCTTATACTCTAAGTATGCTACTTTAGAAACTATGATGAATCAATTGAATTCTCAACAATCCTATTTATTATCACAGTTAGGGATGGGTTAATTTATGAGTTTGAGAGTAATATTAGAGGAATATAAAAACGTTACAGAAATGCTTATACAAGCTGTAAAAAGTGGTGAGATGGGTGAAGAGTTTATAGAGGATAGGGAAAAGTTATTAAATGAGATTAAATCTTGTGATTTTGATAAAAATGAATTTAAAAAAATATGCGAGGAATTAAATATATTAGATATTGAGAAAGAAGCATATAAGGTTTTAAATAATGAAAAGCAAAAGGTAAAAGAAGAAATTATAACCTTAAAAAAGCAGAAGCAAGCAAATAAAAGCTATGGTAGTGCTGTAGGAAAAATGAACTTTTTTAATACAAAAGTATAAAGATATATATTTAAAGAAACGATAAATAAATATAGAGCTTAAGCATAAAAAACTCTTAAGAGTATTTTATAAATAAAAAGCCAAGGATGGCGAAAATTAAAATTCAGGGAGGA